>NZ_LEKI01000118.1:0-18534 GCF_001029525.1 Nocardiopsis sp. RV163
CGCTTCGGCCGCTTCCAGGCCCTGGACAAGCTGAACCTGACCGTCCGGGGCGGTCAGCGGGCTTCCTCTGGGGGGTCGCCGACGTACGTGAGGTAGGCGTCGAGGATCGCGCGCTCGGTGAGCAGGCCCTCGGTGTACAGCTCCAGGGCCGGGAGCATGTACTCCCGCGACCACTCCTGCGCGACCCGGGCGAAGTCGACCTCCCCCTCGAAGCGCCCCAGCGTGAGGAACAGCAGCAGCGACCCGAGGGAGTTGGCGGCCAGGTAGCGGGCGCGCCGGGCCGGGTCCCGGCTCGGGCGGATGGTGCCCTCGGCCTCGCCCGCGGCGAGGTAGACCTCGATGTCGGCCACCATGCGCTCGAAGAGCCCGGCCGCGAGCGGGCCGCCGGCCTGCATGGAGCGGACGACGTAGGCCAGGAGCGGGGCGTACTGCTCCATCGCAGCGAGCTGGTGGAGGAAGGTCTGCCCGTCGTGGCTGGTGACCGTGTCCGTCTTGACCTCGTTCACGGCCGCGGTGACGTGGTCGTCGCAGGCCCGCCGGAGCCTGTCCTTGGATCCGAAGTGGTGGATCACCAGCCCGGGGGAGACCCCGGCCTGTTCGGCGATCGCCCGCACGCTCACCCCGAACCCGCGCTGGCCGAAGCACGCGATCGCCGCGTCGCGGATCCTGGCGCGCGCCGTGAGGTCGGACTCCCTCTCGGTCCGGTCCGGAGGGTCGATTGAACTCATGTTCAATACATTAAACGTTTGTTCAGCCACCTCGCAAGGGGGAGGCCCCGGTCCGTGCGGACCGGGGCGGCGGCGCTGGCCGTACACTCTGTGCACGGCGCCCGAGGCGCCCCACGCCGACGAGGAGAGGTTCGATGGTGCAGGTCGCGGTCGCCCAGTTCGCGCCCGGTCAGGACAAGGAGCGCAACCAGCGCTCGGTGGCGGAGCTGACCGCGCGCGCCGCGGCGGACGGGGCCCGTGTGGTCCTGTTCCCCGAGTACACGATGTTCACCGCGGGCCGTGTCGACCAGCGCTACGTGGCGGCGGCCGAGCCCCTTGACGGCCCCTTCGTATCCGGGGCCGCCGACACCGCCCGGCGGGAGGGCGTGCACCTGGTGCTGGGGGTCGGCGAGGCCGAGGGCGGCGCCGACGCCACCCGCTTCACCAACACCCTGGTGGCGCTGTCGCCGGAGGGCCGGCGGGTCGCGCACTACCGCAAGATCCACCTGTACGACGCCTTCGGCGCCCGGGAGTCGGACGTGCTGCGCCCCGGCCCGATCGAGGAGCCCGAGACCTTCACCGTCGACGGCGTGGTGTTCGGTCTGCAGACCTGCTACGACCTGCGCTTTCCCGAGGTGACGCGGCGCATCGCCGAAGCCGGGGCGCACGTGGTGCTGCTGGCCGCGCAGTGGGTGCCCGGCCCGCTGAAGGAGGAGCACTGGCGGACCCTGGCCCGGGCGCGCGCCATCGAGAACACCGTGTACGTGGCCGCGTCCGGGCAGGCGGCGCCCGCGGGTGCGGGCAACAGCATGGTGGTCGATCCCATGGGGACACCGCTCGCGGCCCTGGGTGAGCAGACCTCCGCGGTCGCATCGGCCGGGGTTTCGGCCTCTCGGGTCGAGGAGGTGCGTGAGCTCAATCCGGCGCTCTCCCTGCGCCGTTTTTCGGTCTCTGTGCGGGCCGAGGACTGAGGTCCCGGATCACTACCGCCCCGCAGCTAGCCGGACAAAACTGATGAATCCCATCCTGCGAGACAGGGTCTTCCCAGGCATCATCACTTAGGGTTATGATTCCCGTGCACGGTGTGATGTAGATCGGTCGGAACCATTCCAGGTGCCCAAAGCTTCTGATTCAATAAAGAGCCGGTAACTATCGGCCCGCCAGACTGTCCTAAACCACGGGGGGAGCAAGGACATTGCGCGGAACGAGCATGATGTGCGAACCAGACACGCGGCCCGCGATCGACGTCGAGGTCTACGATCCGGACTCGCTGAGCTGGGCGCAGTGCATGGGGGATGCCTGCGTCGTCTGCCACACCAAGTGGCCCCGGCCGCGCCGGGTGCTCGGTGAGCTCCCGGACGGGAGCGCGGTGTTCGGTTGTGAGGAGTGCGCCGACCTCGTCGGCGCGGAGCCCCGGGTGACCGCCGAGGAGCGGCTGTTCGCGGTGCGCTAGCGGTGCGCAGACGGTCGCGCTCCGGGCCCAGGGGGAGAGGTGGACCCGGAGCGCTCCCGTTGGCGCGCCCGCTTCCATTGGGGAGGAGGGGAAATGAGCGCGCCCTTCCCGGATGGTTCGTGCGTCGGCTGCCGGCGCCGACCACGCCCCGTGAGGGGCGTGCTGTGACAACGATACTCCGTGTCGTTCACCGCCGACCGACAGTGAGGCAGATCCGTCCGTTATTTTCACGGAATCCGAGTCAACCGTTGGTGGGGAACCCCAGGTCGACGCCTCCTCCGGGCCGTCGGCCCGGGTCGCTCCAACGGGCCGTGACCGCCTTGGTGCGGGTGTAGAAGTGAACACCCTCAGTGCCGTGCGCGTGTGAGTCACCGAACAGGGACTGCTTCCAGCCGCCGAAGGAGTAGTAGGCCATCGGCACCGGGATGGGGACGTTGATCCCCACCATGCCGACCTCGACCTCGTTCTGGAACCGACGGGCGGCGCCCCCGTCGTTGGTGAAGACCGCCGCACCGTTGCCGTAGGGGCTGGCGTTGACGAGCTTGACCGCCTCGTCGTAGCCGCCCACGCGCACCACGCTCAGCACCGGGCCGAAGATCTCGTCGCGGTAGCACGACATCTCGGGGCCGACGTGGTCCAGTAGCGACGGTCCCAGCCAGAACCCGTCCGGGCTCCCGCCCGACACCGGGTGCACGCGGCCGTCGACCGCCAGGGTGGCGCCCTCGCGCACCCCCGACTCCAGGTAGGAGGCCACCCGGTCGCGGTGCTCCCCGGTGACCAGCGGCCCCATCTCGCTGCGCTCGTCGTCGCCGGGGCCCACGCGCAGGCGCGACACCCGCTCGCGTATCCGCTCCACCAGATCGTCGGCCACCGAGTCCACCACGGCCACCGCGGAGACGGCCATGCACCGCTCGCCCGCCGAGCCGAACCCGGCCGAGACCGCCGCGTCCGCGGCCAGGTCCAGGTCGGCGTCGGGCAGTACCACCATGTGGTTCTTGGCCCCGCCCAGGGCCTGCACCCGCTTGCCGTGCTCGGCGGCGGTCCGGTACACGTACCGCGCGATCGGGGTGGAGCCCACGAAACTGACCGCCGACACGTCCGGGTGCTCCAGGAGGGCGTCCACCGCCTCCTTGTCGCCGTGCACCACGTTGAACACGCCCTCTGGCAGGCCAGCCTCGGCCCACAGCCCGGCCAGCAGCACCGAAGCGGAGGGGTCCTTCTCGCTGGGCTTGAGCACGAACGTGTCGCCGCAGGCCAGGGCCACCGGGAACATCCACATCGGCACCATCGCCGGGAAGTTGAACGGCGTGATCCCGGCGACCACGCCGAGCGGCTGGAGGATCGAGTAGGCGTCCACGCCCGCGGACACGTTCTCGGAGTAGCCGCCCTTGAGCAGGTGCGGGATGCCGCAGGCGAAGTCGACGACCTCCAGGCCGCGGGCCACCTCGCCCCGGGCGTCGGAGAAGACCTTGCCGTGCTCGGCGCTGATCAGCTCCGCCAGCCGGTCGGCGTTAGCGCTGAGCAGCTCGCGGAAGCGGAACAGGACCTGCACCCGCCGGGACAGCGGGGTGTCGCGCCACCCCGGGAAGGCCTCCCGCGCGGCCGTCACCGCGGCGTCGACCTCCTGCCGTCCGGCGAGGTCGACCGCGCCGGTGACCCGCCCGGAGGCCGGGTCGTAGATGTCCCCCGTCCGCCGGGCCGGTCCCTCGTGGGCGGTCCCGCCGATCCAGTGGGTGATGTGCTTGCTCATGCCGCTCTCCTCCTCGTCCACAGGGGCGCGCTCGGGGCTGGTGCGCCGCGCCCCGGCGCGGTTTGCTTGATACGGGGGGTCCCCGGGGGCCGCCGGTATCGTGCTGCCCGCCTCCGCGACCGTGCGCGGCGCCCCCTCGGCCCCGGTCGGCCCTTCCTCAGGCCTCGGCGTCCACCGCGCGCACCGCGTCCAGCAGCACGTCGCGGCCCTCCACGGCCTCCTCCTGCGACAGAGTCATCGGCGGCGCCATCCGCAGCACGTTGCCGTGCACGCCGCCCTTGCCCACCAGCAGGCCGCGCTCGCGGGCCGCCTCCAGCACCCCCCCGGCCAGGGGGGAGGACGGCGCGCCGGTGGCGGGGTCCGCCATCTCCACGGCGAACATCAGCCCCTTGCCGCGCACGTCGCGCACGCTCGGCAGCGAGGTCAGCGCGCGGAGCCCCTCCAGGATCAGCGCGCCCTGACGCCGGGCGTTGCCCTGGAGGTCGTGCTCCAGCACGTAGTCCAGGGTCGCCCCGGCCGCCGCCATCGACACCGGGTTGCCGCCGAACGTGGCCACCCCCAGCGCGCCCAGCCGGTCCATCAGGTCGCCTCGCGCCACCACACCGCCCACGGCGAACCCGTTGCCCAGGCCCTTGGCGAAGGTCATGGCGTCCGGTACCACCCCGTGGTTGCCGATGCCGAAGAAGCTCGTGCCGGTGCGCCCCCAGCCTGTCTGCACCTCGTCGGACACGAACAGGATGCCGTGCTCGTCCAGCACCTCCTTGTAGGCGGCGTACAGGCCGTCCGGCGGCATCGCGAACCCGCCCACGCCCTGCACTGGCTCGGCGATCAGGCACGCCACGTTCGGCGCCGCGGTGTCCAGCACGTCGCGCAGGTCGGCCACGCACGCCTCGACGTACTCCCGGTCGGTCATCCCCCGGAATGCCGGGGCCGCGTGATCGGTGCCGTGCAGGTAGTGCACGTTCAGCGGCGACAGGGAGGAGTTCTTCCACGCCCGGTTGCCGGTCACGGCCACCGTGCCGAACGAGCGCCCGTGGTAGCTGCCGCGCATCGCCAGCACCTCGTCGCTGCCGCGCGCGTACGTGGCCAGCAGCAGGGCGGTCTCGTTGGCCTCGGTGCCGGAGTTGGTGAAGAACACCTTCGCGTCCGGGATACCCGACAGGCGGGCGATCCTCTCCGCCAACTCGACCTGGCCGCGGATGAGGTAGAGGGTGGAGGTGTGCACGACCCCCCTGGCGATCTGGCGCTCGACGGCCTCGCGCACCTCGGCCACGTCGTAGCCGAGCATGTTGGTCACGATGCCGGTGAAGAAGTCCAGGTAGGTGTTGCCTTCGGCGTCCGTGACACGGGCGCCCTTGCCGCCGGTGATCTCCAGCGGGGACTCGTAGTACAGGGGAAGCCAGGAGGGCATGACCGCGCGGTGGCGCGAGAGAAGTTCCGACATGCCCCCAGTCTCGCCCCGGCCCCCGGGCTTGGCCAGGATCAGCTTGTTGACAACATGGCGGCCGGGTTTACGACGTGTAACCCCGCGTGCGCGCACCCTCCCCTCAGGTCGGGACCGGTCGGCGCGGTACACCGTGTAAGCCCGGAGGCCGGGAGCCTGACACTGCGTTCCGCGCCCGCCTCCTAGGATGGGTGACGTGCTTCCCACCCTCGCCGAGGTCCTCCAGCTCCCCGCCCTCCAGCGCGCCCGCCCCCGGGTCGTGGCGTGCCCGGACCGGCTGGGCGTGGCCGTGCGCTGGGTGCACATCGCCGAGGTCACCGACCTCGCCCACCTGCTGCGCGGCGGCGAACTGGTGCTCAGCACCGGCATCGCCATGCCCGACGACCCCGAGGCGCTGCGCCGCTACATCGACGACCTGGCCGCCGCAGGGGTCAGCGGCATCGCGGTCGAGCTGGGCCGCAAGTACCACGCCGAGCTCCCGCCCGCCTTCCTCGACGCCGCACGCGACGCGGGCGTGCCGGTGGTCCTGCTCGACCGCGAGGCCCGTTTCGTGGAGATCACCGAGGCCGTGCACATCCGGGTGGTCAACGAACAGCTGGAGGAGCTGCGCGAGTCCGAGAAGCTGCACTCGGTCTTCACCCAGCTCTCGGTGGAGGGCGCCGACACCGGGCGCATCCTGCACGAGGTCGCCCAGCTCTCAGGCTGCCCCGTGGTCCTGGAGAACCTCACCCACCAGGTGCTGGCCTGCGACCTCAACGGCGAGGAGCCCGGAACCCTGCTCACCTCCTGGGAGAGCCGCTCGCGCGCGGCGCGCTCGGGAACGCGCACAGTCCACACGCCCGCCAACGGCTGGCTCGTGACCACGGTCGGGGCGCGCGGCCAGGACTGGGGGCGGCTGATCCTCGTGGTCGGTGCCAACCCCACCCCGCGCCAGAGCATGCTCATCGAACGCGCCGCCACCACCCTGGCGCTGGGCAGGCTGCTGGAACGCCACCAGGAGAGCCTGGAGCGGCAGACGCACCGCACGATCATCGCGGGCATCATCGACCGGGCCTACTCCGACCCGGAGGAGGCGCTGGTGCGGGCCCGCGCCGTCGGCGTGCCGCTCAACGGCCGCGAACTGGTGGGGCTCGTGCTGCGCCTGCGTGAGAGCGGGACCGGACTGGCCGCCCAGGCGCGCCTGTCCGACACCGCCGAGGGCGCAGCGCGCGCCTGCCGCGAGCTGCGCCTGCCCGCCCTGGTGGGTTCCCTCGACGACCTGCGCGTGGGCATCCTGCTGGCGCTGCCGGGCCGCCAGCGCCTGGACCCGACCCTGCACATGCTCGCCGACCGCATCCGCACCGCGGTGGGCGGCGCCGCGGTGCTGGCCGTGGGCTCCTCCGCGGACGGAGTCCGGGAGGTGCGGCGCTCCTTCCTGGAGGCGCGCCAGGTCGGCGACGTGGCCATCCGCCAGAGCGACCAGCGCCCCTTCTACCGGCTGCCCGACCTGCACCTGCGCGGCCTGCTCCACCTGTTCCGCGACGACGAGCGGCTCCAGACCTACGTCGAGCGCGAGCTGGGGCCGCTGCTGGACCACGACGCGCGGCACGGCGGCGATCTGACCGACATGCTCCGCCACTACCTGGGCGCGGGGCGCAACAAGGCGCTCGCCGCCGGGCGGGCGCACCTGTCCCGCCCGGCGTTCTACGACCGGCTGCGGCGCATCGCCCACGTCCTGGACGCGGACCTGGACTCGGTGGAGACCTGCCTGTCCCTGCACGTGGCGCTGCTGTCGCTGGACTCGGTCCGCGACGAGCGCTGACCCGGCGCCTTCCGGTCAGCGTGCCCCGGGCGCTCCCTCCGACCCCAGCCGCAGCAGGACCGATGCCGGGCTCTTGCCGTGGGCGTCCAGGTACAGCGGCGTGGTCACGGCGCCCCCGTCCGCGCGCGGGCGCACCGGGACCAGCGCGCACCCCTTGTCCGCCCGGTCGACGGTGACCGGACCGCGCGCTCCAGCAGGTGGCCCGCCAGGGTTCCGGGGCCCTCGCGTCCGCGTCGCCGGGGCCCCGGCCCAGGCGGCGGGCCAGGGTCGCGAGGAACAGCGAGGGGCCGGCCGCACGGCCCGCGATCACCACGTCGGCCCCGCCCTCCGGCGAGGGCGTCGGGGCCGGTGTAGGCGTCGGCGGAGACGACCTCGCCGTGCGCCTCCGGCGGCAGCCCGTCCGCCCGGCTGGGCGCGGAAGGGCCCAGCCGGTGCAGCACGTCGTGGCCGGGGCGCTGATGGGCTTCGCCGACCACGTGCGCGTGCCCCCGGCCGACCCGGTCGTCGACCGCGGGCTGAACGTGCTCACGCTCCGGGACCGCAGGCCGGGGCCGGTCGCGGCGTGTTTCCTCCCACCGCTGAAGGGGGCGGCGGGCGGCGCTCCCCGCGCCTCCCGCCGCCTCCTCCGTACGGGTGCTACAGCCGGGCGAAGGCCTCCTCCAGGATGTCCAGGCCCTCGCGCAGCAGCTCGTCGCCGATCACCAGCGGCGGCAGCATGCGGATCACGTTGCCGTAGGTGCCCGCGCTCAGCAGGACCAGGCCGCGGGAGTGGCAGTAGGACAGGACCTCGGCCAGCGCCTCGGGGGCGGGTGTGCGGTCGGCGTCCTGGACCAGCTCGATCGCGATCATCGCGCCGCGTCCGCGCACGTCGCCGATGACCTCGTACTCGGCGGCCAGCTCGCGCAGGCGGCCCAGCATCAGCTCGCCGATCTCACGGGCGCGCTCCACCAGGCCGTCGGACTCGATCGCGGACAGGGCGGCCAGCGCGGCGGCGCACGCGGCCGGGTTGCCGCCGTAGGTGCCGCCCAGGCCGCCGCCGTGCACGGAGTCCATCAGCTCGGCGCGGCCGGTCACCGCGGCCAGCGGCAGGCCGCCCGCGATGCCCTTGGCGGTCGTGATCAGGTCCGGGACCACGCCCTCGTGCTCGCTGGCGAACATGTGGCCGGTGCGGGCGAAGCCGGTCTGCACCTCGTCGGCGACGAACACGATGCCGTTGGCGCGGCAGAACTCCACCACCGCGGGCAGGAAGCCGGGGGCGGGTTCGATGAAGCCGCCCTCGCCCTGGATCGGCTCGATCACCACGGCCGCCACGTTCTGGGCGCCGATCTGCTTGGTGATCTGCTCGATCACCATGGCCGCCGCCTCGGGGCCGCAGTTGTCCGGGCCCGTGGGCCAGCGGTACGGGTAGGCCATCGGCATCCGGTGGATCTCACCGGCGAACGGCCCGAAGCCCTGCTTGTAGGGCATGTTCTTGGCGGTCAGCCCCATAGTGAGGTTGGTGCGGCCGTGGTAGGCGTGGTCGAACACCACGACCGCCTGGCGGCCGGTCGCGCTGCGGGCGATCTTCACCGCGTTCTCGACCGCCTCGGCGCCCGAGTTGAGCAGGATCGAGCGCTTCTCGTGGTCGCCCGGCGTGATCCGGTTGAGCGCCTCGCACACGTCCACGTACGCCTCGTACGGGTTGACCATGAAGCAGGTGTGCGTGAACCGGCCGAGCTGCTCGGCGGCGCGCTCCACCACGCGGGGGTCGGCGTTGCCGACGTTGGTCACGGCTATGCCGGAGCCGAAGTCGATCAGGGCGTTGCCGTCTACGTCCTCGACGATGCCGCCGCCCGCGCGCTCGACGTAGACCGGCAGGACGCTGCCCACGCCTTGGGCGACGGCCGAACGGCGGCGCTCCTGGATCGCGCGGGACTCGGGGCCGGGGATCTCGGTGACGATCCGGCGGGACTGGGCGACCTCGGTCGCTGCCATGCGGCTGCCTCCTTCTGCGGTGGGCGGGAGCGGAGAGGGGTCGGGGGTGGGCTCCCCGACCTGGGACGACACTAGGGCGCGCGGAACCGCCCCCACATGGACAAGGTGGATAATCAGGGCAGAGCCTTGCGCCAGCGCGTCAGGGTTCGCACGGAGCGGGTCCGCCGGATCGGCGGGAGGTCGGTGGCATCGGCTTCCCCTCCACTTCGGCCGGCGGCCGAAGTGGAGGGGAAGCCGATGCCACCGACCCTGGGGGCCCTGATGCGCACGCCCCGCCTGCGCCTGAACCTGCTCACTGGCCAGGAGAACCTGGACCGGCGGGTGGAGTGGGTCGCGGTCAGCGAGCTGGAGGACCCCACGCCCTACCTGGCGGGCGGCGAACTCCTGCTCACCACCGGCGTGCGCTGGGCCACCGGCGTCCCAGACCTGCGCGACTACACGCGCCGCCTGGCCGAGCGCCGCGTCACCGCGCTGGGCTTCGCGGTCGGAGTGGTCCTGGAACGCACCCCCGAGCCGCTCCGCGAGGCCGCCGCCGAGTTCGGCCTCACGCTGCTGGAGGTGGCCCGGGAGACCCCCTTCATCGCGATCGGCAAGGAGGTGTCCCGGCTCCTGGCCAAGGAGGAGTACGAGGGGCTGAGCAGGGCCTTCGCCGCCCAGCGCGACCTCACCCGCGCCGCGCTCACCGGGGAGTCGGCGATCGTCGACCGGCTGGCCCGCGAACTCGGCGCCTGGGTGCTGCTGCTGTCCGCCGACGGCGCCTCCCGGCACGCCGCCCCCGCCGGGGCCTCCCCCCGCGCCGCCGGACTCGCCGAGGAGCTGGACCGGCTGCGCGAGGCGGGCGTGCGCGCCAGCGTCTCCCTCACCTCGGGCGGCGAACACGTCTCCGTGCAACCCCTGGCCACCAGCCGCCGGGTCCGCGGGTTCCTGGCCGTGGGCACCGGCGGGCGCCTCGGCCCGGACGAGCGCACGCTGGTCAACGCCGCGGTGTCGCTGCTCTCCCTCGAACTGGAGCGCACCGCCCACGACGCCACGTCCCGGGTGCGCGAGGGGGTGCTCGCGGCGCTGCTCACCGGGGCGCTGGACCCCCTCCACCCGGGGGCGGAGCGGCTGCGCGGGGTCCTTCCCGCCGAACCCGTCATCGTGGCGGCCGCCGACGGGGCCGGGCCCGCGCACCCGCCCGAGGGCGTCCTGGCCACCGAACACGACGGCCGCGCCCTGCTGCTGGCCTCCGCCGACACCGCGACGGGGGTGCTCGGCGAGGTCCTGGAGGGGCCGGTCGGGGTGAGCGACCCGTCCACCTACGCGGAACTGTCCGCGGCGCTGTCCCAGGCCGAGCGCGCACTGGCCGCCGCGCGCGACGCGGGGGAGGGGCTGCTCCGCGTCGGCGACCTGCCCGGCGGGCTGCTCGGGCTGGCCGACACGCCCGCCGGCGCCCGCATGGCCGGGGACCTTCTCGCCCCGCTGCTGTGCCAGCGCACCTCGGCCGAACTGCTCGCATCGCTGCGCGCCTACCTCGCTGCCTCGGGCCGGTGGGACGCGGCGTCGGAGGCACTGGGGGTCCACCGGCACACGCTGCGCTACCGCATGCGGCGCATCCGCGACCTGCTGCCCGGCGATCTGGACGACCCCGACTACCGCACCGAGCTGTGGATCGCCCTGCGCGTCCACCGCGCCGAGCACTGAGCGCCCTCCCGCCCCCCGGATCCCGTCGCCCGGCGTCGTCACCCGGAGTGAAAGTGGTGACGGGTTCCGGTGTTCGCGGGGTCCGGGATCGGTCCGTGCACCACAATGGCTTGCTGTCGGTGGGTAGTCGGCCGATGACACAGCCGTGTGGGGGAGACGTTGAGGTCACTGCGGGACGACGAGGACGAGATCGTGCGCGCGGGCGTGCCGGGGACGCCGCCGGGAGCCGTCGGCCCCCTCCCCGGGGCGCTCGGCGGCCCGTCGGGCGTCGGCACGGCCTCGCTGCGCTGGAAGCCCCCGATCGACCGTTCCGAGGTACGCTCCCTGCTGGCCTACCTGCGCGCCTGCCTGTGCCGCGAGGCGGTGCACACCCACGTCGTCCCGGTCGGCGACCTGGGCTCCGACAGCTGCGCGTGCCTGCCCCCGGGCCCCGAGGTGCTCTTCAGCGGGGTGAGGGAGACGCTTCCGCTGCACCCGGAGTCCGTCCGCGTCCTGCGCGCGGCCCACGACCTCGGCCAGTCCGTGCGCTACGGCTACCCGCTCGTGATCCTGGGGGAGGGCGAGGACCGGGCGGCCCTGCCCCTGCTCACCGTCGACGTGCGGATCGCGGACGAGACCGCGGACACCCCCTCCGGGTCAGGTGAGACGCTGGTCCGCGCGGTCGGCCCGCCCGACGTCAACCCCGCGCTCCTGGGACGTCTCGGCCTCACCGACCCCGAGGACCTGTTCGAACTGCGGACCCGGCTGCGCTCCGGTGCGCCCGATCCCCCGCGGCGCCCGGCGGCCGTCGCCGACCTCGCCGCCAGGATCCGCGCACTGCTCTCCGGCCTGGAGATCGAGCGGGTGGACGACATCGCACCCCTGGGCACCCGGGGCGCCCCGCGCACCGGGACGGACGGCGCCCACAACGTCGCCGTGCTCTTCCGGGCCGGTCCCGGCGGGGGACGCCACGACGCCGACGAGCGCGAACCCGTCGGCGTCGAGGGGGTCCTGGCCGACATCGACCCCTCCGGACGCGACGGCCTGGACCCCGGGGAGGTCGGCGGGACCGCCCTGGAGACCCTGCTCGGACAGCCCTCCCGGACGGCCGGCGCCCCCGCCCCGGCGGCGTCCGGACGGCTCTTCCGCGCTCCCCGCGCCGCGACCCGCCGCGGTTGCGCCGACCCCGCCGGAAAGGCCGCCGAGCCCCCCGTCCCGATCTCGGCGACCGCCCTCGACCAGTCCCAGTACGCGGTCCTGTGCGCGGCCATGCGCGAGCAGCTCACCGTGGCCGCCGCCCCGCCCGGAAGCGGTGTGCACGACCTGGTCGACGCCCTCGTCCGCACGGCCGTCAGCAACGGCCAGCGCGTCCTGGTGTGCGGGCGCACCGAGGCCGACGTCGACGCGGTGCGCCTGCGCGCGGACACCTCCCCCGGGCACCCCGTCGTGCGCGTCGGCGGGAACGGACGGAGCACGGCCGAGGCCGTACTGCTCACCCGGATCCTGGCAGAGCACTCCCGGAGCCTGCCCGCGGCCCCCGCCGGTTCCGGCGGGGAGGACCCCACCGTCCACTGGGCGGACCTGGCCGCGGACTGGGCGGCGGTCCGCGAGGCGTGGCGGGCCATGGACACCATGGCCTCCGGCGGCCACGCGCTCGCCCACCTGGCGGAGGAGCGCGGCCGGGTCGTCTCCCAGGGGTGGGACCCCGACTCCCTCTTCACACCGGAGCGGGGCGGACCCGAGTACTGGCTGCACCGGGCCGAGCGCGCGGGTGTCGGGGGCCTGGCCGGGCTGGCTCACCGCGGCGCCGTCCGCCGCGAACTGGGAGTGGACACCGACCCCGACAGCCTCGCCCGCCTGCGCGCGGTCGCCCGCCTGGAGGGCGAGTGGCGCGCGGCCGTGGACCGGCGCACCCGCTGCGCGCCGCTGAACACGCTCACCGCCGACCTGGCCGACGCCCTCGCCCGGCACCGCAGGTCCAGCTCCGCCTGCCTGCGCGCGGTCAACGACCCCCGGCTGTGGCGGGGCCGCGCCGCCATCGAACACCGCCTGGAGAGCCTCAACTGGCACCGCGGCCACGGCTGGCCGGGTCTGGGCGGGCTGCTCGACACCCTGCCCGCGTGGGTGTGCCGCACCGACCAGGTCCGGGCGCTGCAACCCCGGGCGGGCCTGTTCGACCTGGCCGTCGTGGTCGGGGCGGAGCGCACCCGGCTGGCCGAGCTGCTGCCGGTGCTCTACCGCGCCAACCGCGCTGTGGTGTTCGGAGACCCCGCGCACCCGGGACCGGTGAGCGTGCTGGAACCGGACGAGGAGCGCCGCGCGCTGTCCGCCGCCGGTCTGGTCGCGGGTCAGTTGGACGACCGGGGTCTGCGCTACGGCGGCGGTTCGGCGATGCGCGCCCTGTGCCGGGCCGCCCCGCCCATGCGGTGGTTGGAGGAGCACGAGGGGGCGCCGCCCCAGCTCGCCGGGGCCGCCTCGCGGCACTGCTACGGGGGAAGGCTCGCGGTGCGCACCCTCCCCGACCCCTCGGTCGGTCCCGCGTTCGAGTGGCGCGACGTCGCCGGGGTCTGCGAGGCCGCGCCCGGCGCGTCCTTCGTCAACCGGGACGAGGCCTACCGGGCGGCGGTGGTGGTGGGCGAGCTCGACGACCACCTGCCCCGGGGCCGGGTGGTCGCGGTGGTCGCGCCGACCCAGCCCCAGGCGGCACTGGTGCGCCGCCTGCTGCGCAAGCGCGTCCTGTGCCACGAGGTGCGGGTGGGCGGCCCGGACCTGTTGGCGGACGACCACGATCCGGCGGACGTCACCGTCCTGACGCCGACGCTTGCGACCGGGGCGCCCGCCGTCGCCGAGCGGCGCGTCCGCCGGATGGGCCACCTGTGGTCGTCGGTGCTCACCCGCACGCGCCAGCGGCTCGTGGTCGTGGGCGACCGCGGGTACTGGTCGGGCGACGACGGCCCGCTGGGCGAACTGGAGGCCTCGGTGCCGGGCGGTCGCGCGGAGCGCACCGACGCGGCCGCCTCCGCTCTGGTCAGGGAGCTGCGCGGGGTGGGGGCGGAGGTGGCCCTGCAGCAGACGGTCGAGGGCTGGACCGCCGACATGGTGGTCCGGTTCGGCTCCCGCCGACTGCTGCTCCTGCTCGACCGGGAACCCGACGGCCGCTCCCTGCGCTGGCTGCTCGCCCGCGGGGAGGCGCTCAACCGCACCACGGGGGACCCCGTGGTCGTGGTGCCCGCCTGGCGCTGCCTGGCCGACCCGCGCGCCCTGGTGGAGGAGATCCTCACCGCCCACTGACCCGCCGTACGGCCCTCGCCGGGGCCGGACTCCGACCGGACCGGCGGGCGGGGCGGGCGCACTACCCTGGAGCCCGATGTCCGGAAAGCGGTGTTCACGCCGCTCCGGGCGGACGGGGGAGGAGAGGACCGGTGCCCGAGGGCCACACGCTGCACCGCCTGGCAGCGCACTTCGACAAGACCTTCGGCGGAGGCGCGGTACGCGCCAGCAGCCCGCAGGGGCGCTTCGCCGACGGCGCCGCCCGGATCGACGGCCGGGTCCTCACCGAGAGCGAGGCCCACGGCAAGCACCTCTTCCTGGGGTTCGACTCGGGGGAGTGGCTGCGGGTCCACCTGGGCCTGTACGGCGCCTGGTCCTTCGGCGACGCAGACGGCGAACGCCACCTGGGCGCGCCGAGGGCCGCCGGCGGCGCCCGCCGGGAGCTGCTCCGCGACGCCGAGGGATTCGCCGTGCCGCCCGAACCCGTCGGGGCGGTGCGCGCCCGTCTGGTCAACACCTCCGGCTGGGCCGACCTGCGCGGCCCCTCGGCCTGCGAGGTCGTCACCGAGGACGACAAGCGCGCCGTCCAGGACAGGCTGGGACCCGACCCCCTGCGCGACGACGCCGACCCCGAGCGCGCCTGGCGCGTGGTCAGCCGCTCCCGGAGCAGCGTCGCCGCGCTCCTCATGCGCCAGGACGTGGTGGCTGGCATCGGCAACATCTACCGCGCGGAGTCGCTGTTCCGGGCTGGCCTGGACCCGATGACCCCGGGCCGCGACCTCACGGCCGGGCAGTGGTCGCGGCTGTGGGACGATCTGTCGGGCCTGCTCCGCGACGGCGTGCGCGACGGCTACATCATCACCACCCTGCCCGAGCACCGTCCCGACCCGGACGCGCGCCCCGTGCCCCGGCCCGACAGCCTCTACGTGTGCTACCGGACCGGCGAACCCTGCCGGGTGTGCTCCTCGCCGGTCGCCTCCGCCGAAGTGGCCGGACGCACCCTCTACTGGTGCCCCCGATGCCAGGGAGTTTGAGGGCTTTCGTGAGTTAAGTTCCCATTTGTCGGGTTGGGCGCCAAGGTCATGCAGTACAATCCCGAACCGTCTGCTTAACCGGTTCAGCGTTGTGTGATCAGGGGGACGAATGGGAGGTTTGATGCGGCGTCCGACCATCATGGACATCGCCAAGGCCGCGGGGGTGTCCAAGGGGGCCGTGTCCTACGCGCTCAACGGGCGCCCGGGGGTCTCGGAGGAGACCCGAAGACGCATCCTGGCGATCGCCAGCGACCTCGGCTGGGCGCCCAGCAGTCCGGCGCGCGCACTCGCCCCCGGCGGCCGGATCGGGGCGGTCGGCCTGGTGGTCGACCGGCCCGCCCACTCCCTGGGGCTGGAACCCTTCTTCATGCAACTGGTCTCGGGGATCGAGGCCGAGCTGGCCTCCTCGGGGGTCGACCTGTTGTTGCAGGTCACCGAGGACATGGGCGCCGAGATCGCGTCCTACCGCCGCTGGTCGTCCGAACGCCGGGTGGACGGCGTGATCATGGTCGACCTGCGCGTGGGCGACCCGCGCGTCCGGGTCGTCGAGGAGCTCCCGCTGCCCGCCGTCGTCCTCGGCGGACCGGAGGGCGTGGGCTCCCTGCCCTACCTGCACACCGACGACGCCACCGCCATGCGCGAGGTCGTCCACTACCTGGCCGCCCTCGGCCACCGGCGCATCGTCCAGGTGGCGGGCCCGGAGAAGTTCGTGCACACCCGCGTGCGCACCCAGGCCTTCCTGGACGCCGCGGCCCAGGCGGGGCTAAGCGAGGCCCGCTGGGTGCACGCCGACTACACGGGCGAGGGGGGTACGAGGACCACGCGCAAGCTGCTGGCCGCCACCGACCGGCCGACCGCCCTGATCTACGACAACGACCTCATGGCCGTGGCCGGACTGGGCGTGGCCCACGAGATGGGCGTGGACGTGCCCTCGCAGCTGTCCATCGTGGCCTGGGACGACTCGGTACTGTGCCGCCTGGTCCGCCCCTCGCTGACCGCCATAGTGCGCGACATCGTGTCCTACGGCCGCCAGGCCGCGCTGATGCTGGCCAGAACGATCGAGGGCAAGCCGGTGGCCAACAGCGAGACCTCCCGCGGGGAGCTGCTCCCCCGGGGCAGCACCGGACCCCTGGGCTCGTGACCCGGAGTTCCCGACCGGTCGCCCCCGGCCGGGGGACGGTCCGCGGCCGCCGCGCGCCCGGTCCGGCGCTCACACCGCGTGAGCTCCGCGGAGCCCGGTGTGGCGCGGCCACCGGGGTTCGCGGCGTGCACCCCGGCGGATGTTAACGATGTGAAAACAGGGATGCGAGTTGCCTCGGTGGTCTCTGTGGCTTTGGTGTCCAAAAGGTGACCCTGAGGGTGCTGCCACCCCTTCCCGAGCTGTGGAAGGCTACGGCGCGTAACGCCCCGCGCCGACAGGCCCACGAGGGAGCGAGAACGCCCGTGCGGAACCGGTTCAGCACCGTCGAACCTACTGACATACCCGCATCTGTGCTGTTACAAGCGAATAACAGCGAAGTGTCGGGCATTGACGCCCTTCCTGTGGACGTGTTGTTGTTAACGTCACTTACCCGGTTCAGCAACGGTCTCGTGCGCTCACCACTGGGAGCGCTCCCACCCTTCCGGTCTCACGGAGGGGACTCCCCCCATAGGCCGGCCGGGTGACAAGGAGGAGTCGAGATGAGAATGCTGCGGCTTCCGGCGGCACTCGCGGCCCTGGCCCTCGCGGTCAGCGCCTGCTCGGGTGACGGCGGGAACAGCGAGGGCGGTTCGGGTCAGTACCCCAGGAACGAGACCCTGTACACCACGGGTACGGCGTGGTCGGCACCGACCAGCTGGAACCCGATGATGCGGGGCCAGTTCGCGGTCGGCACCAACGGCCTGGTCTACGAGTCGCTCTTCCACTACGACACGGATGCGGGCGAGTACGTCCACTGGCTCGCCGAGAGCGACGAGTGGACCTCGGAGACCGAGCACGTGATCACCCTGCGCGAGGGCGTCACGTGGAACGACGGTGAGCCCCTGGTCGCCCAGGACGTGGTCACCACGCTGGAGCTCGGCCAGATCAGCGGCGTTCCCTACAGCAACGTCTGGGACTACGTCGAGAACGTCGAGGCCACCGACGAGCGCACGGTCACCGTCACCTTCTCGGAGAGCCGTCCGCAGGAGTGGATGAACTGGGCCTACTCCAACCCCATCGTCCCGGACCACATCTGGGCCGACATGGAGGAGACCCAGATCACCGACAGCGCCAACGAGAACCCCGTCGGTACCGGCCCCTACGCCTACGAGTCGCACACCGACGACCGTATGGTCTGGGAGCGCAACGACGAGTGGTGGGCCGTCGAAGCCCTCGACATGACGATGGACGCCCGCTACATCGTCGACATCGTCAACGCCTCCAACGAGGTCACGATGGGCATGCTGAACCAGGGCGAGGTCGACCTCTCCAACAACTTCCTGCCCGGCATCGACCAGGTCCTCAACAGCAACGAGACCATCACCAGCTTCTACGACGGCCCCCCGTACATGAAGAGCGCCAACACGGCGTGGCTCATCCCGAACCACACCCGTGAGCCGCTCAACGACACGGCGTTCCGCCAGGCCCTGGCCCACTCGATCAACATCACCCAGATCGTCGAGGGCCCGTACGCCAACCTGGTCCAGCCGGCCAACCCCACGGGCCTGCTGCCCGAGTGGGACGCCTACATCGACCACGAGCTGGTCGACCGCGAGGGCTTCACCTTCGACGCGGACGAGGCCGTGGCCATCCTGGAGGAGGCCGACTACATGGACCAGGACGGCGACGGCTTCGTCGAGACGCCCGACGGCGAGCCCATCGCCCTGACCCTCGCGGTCCCCTCCGGCTGGACCGACTGGATGGAGGCCGCCCGCCTCATCGAGCAGAACGCCCAGGACGTCGGCATCAACATCACGGCCGAGTTCCCCGACGAGGGCCTGCTCAACGACAACCGCAACGCGGGCGAGTTCGACCTGGTCATCAACAACGCGCGGCAGCTGAGCAACTCGCCGTGGACCTACTACGACTACCTCTACCAGCTGCCCGTCCAGGAGCAGCAGACCACGGTGAACTTCCACCGCTACGAGAGCGACGAGGCGTGGGCCCTCACCGAGGAGCTCGCCCGGGTCCCCGCCGACGACGTCGAGGCCGCCGCCGAGGTCACCTCGCAGCTCCAGGAGCACTTCCTGGCGGAGCTGCCGACCATCCCGCTCTGGTACAACGGCCAGTGGTCGCAGGCCAACAACGCCGCATGGACCAACTGGCCCAGTGAGGCCGAGGACACGCCCGGCACCCCCGCGGTGATGTGGGAGGGCTGGTACGAGCTCGGCGGAGTCGAGACCCTCGCCTCCATCGAACCGGTCGAGTAGAAGCGGGGGAGCGGCCCTCCCCCGTCCACCCCGCTGACCACTCCCCGAC
>NZ_LEKI01000119.1:0-18494 GCF_001029525.1 Nocardiopsis sp. RV163
CCATTGTCCCCGCCCCGCGCCCCGTGCCGTCGGGCGAGCCTGGTCCTGCCGGTACCACCCTCGACGCGGTCTTCCTCCCCCGCCCGGCGCCCCGGATCATCGAGAGCACACCGCACCGGGCGCACCGGGACCGCCCGGAACGCGCGGCGGAACACAACGATCGGAGACTTCCATGCACGACCAGAGGCTGACCCCCGCCACCCACGCCGGACTCGCCGTGGCCCGGGAGTTCGTCCGCGCCGTCGAGGCCAAGGACATCGAGGCCGTGGCCCGGACCCTGGCCGACGACGCGCGGCAGCTGTTCATGCACGTCCGGAGCGCCACGACCCCCGAGGGCGTCACGGACATCATCGAGGGGCGCACACGGGGCCTGTGCGTGGCGGACGTCAAGGGCAGGAGCGAGGTCCTGGCCTACACGGGCGCACTGTTCGACAAGTTCGCCCCGCTGCGGTGGCGCGACCACGCGTGGCGCGTCTCGCCCGACGGCCGCCAGCTCTTCTTCCACGGCGTCGGCGACATGGTCGTCGCGCGCACGGGCCAGCCCTACCGCAACACCTACGTGACGCGGTTCGACGTCGAGGACGGCCGGATCGTCCTCATGGCCGAGTACGGGAACGCGCTCATGTACGCCGGTCTGGGCGTGCGCCCGAACCGGGCCGAGTTCCGGGCCCTGCTGCGCGCGGTCGGACGCATGGTCTCGCCACGGCTGTCCGCACGGTCGGGCCGGTAACCCTCCCGCCCCGGACGGGCGGGGCGCGGCCCTGTCCCCAGTCGCCCCGGACATGGGGCCGCCCGGTGACCGGCCCGCCCGACGGAGGGGGTCAGTCCGGTGCGCCCAGCCGGGAGATCTCCCTGCTCACCGCCCGGAACCCCTGTTCGAGGGCGCGCAGGTCCTCCATGGGCAGGCCCATGAGGATGTCGTCGCGAAAGGGCCGCGCCACCATCAGGCGCCGCACGACCGAGGCGCCCAGGGGCGTGGCGCGGAGGCGGCGGACGCGCTGGTCGTCGGGGTCGGCCGAGCGCTCGGCGACGCCGTGGGACACCAGCCGGTCGAGCACGCCCGACATCGACGCCATGGAGACGCCGAACGACTCCGACAGCCCCCTGCCCGTCGCGCCCTCCTCCGTGGTGACCAGGACCATGAGCACCCTGAGCTGCTGGATGGTGAGGTCCATCGACAGCAGGTTCTGCAGGAGGGCGGCCATCACGGTCTCCTCCATCGTCCCGTTCAGGGTCTGGATCTCGCGCACGATGCGTTCGCGTTCGTGTTCGCCCTGTTCGGTCGCCTGTTGCCGCATAGCCGCCATGATAGAGCGCCGCGACGGGCTCTCCCGGACCCAAATACTTAGCCTGATGCTAAGCTTTTTGGCGCACGGTTCAACGACACCGCCGCCGCATCGGGACGGCAGCCGCCCGGATCCCGTTCCACGCTCCCGTGAGCACCACGGCCATCCCCCGCGCGAACCCGGCGCCGCGTCCGCGTCGCGATGCGACGGCAACGAAGTGAGGACGGCACATGGGCACAGCCTCCGACGCGACCGCCGACACCGGCGACCGCACCGAGGAGATCGACCTCGACGCGCTGCGGGCCAGGTACGCCCGCGAGCGCGACCGCCGCGTCCGCCCCGACGGCACCGGCCAGTACCGCTCGGCCTCGGGCGGGTTCGGCTACTACGCCAAGGACCCCTACACCCCGTGGACCGAACGCGAACCGCTGACCGACGCCGTGGAGGTGCTCGTGATCGGCGGCGGTTTCGGCGGCCTGACCACCGGTGCGCGGCTGCGCCAGGCGGGCGTGGAGTCGATCCGGATGATGGACGAGGCGGGCGACTTCGGCGGGACCTGGTACTGGAACCGCTACCCGGGCATCCACTGCGACATCGAGTCCTACTCCTACATGCCCCTGCTGGAGGAGGTCGGCTACGTACCGAAGTGGCGCTACGCGCCCGGCGAGGAGATCCGCCGCCACGCCGTGGCCATAGCTGAGACCTTCGGGCTGTACCGCGACGCGCTGTTCCACACCCGCGCCACGGCGCTGAACTGGGACGAGGACACTGACGAGTGGGTGGTGGAGACCGACCGCGGCGACCGGATGCGCGCGCGGTTCGTCATCACCTCCTCGGGCACGCTCACCCAGCCCAAGCTGCCGGGCATCCCGGGGATCGACACCTTCCGGGGCCACACCTTCCACACGAGCCGCTGGGACTACGGCTACACCGGCGGCGACCAGACCGGCGGCCTCACCGGCCTCGCCGACAAGAGGGTCGCGGTCGTGGGCACCGGCGCGACCGGCGTGCAGGTCATCCCGCACCTGGGCCGCGACGCGAAGCACCTGTACGTGTTCCAGCGCACCCCCTCCTCGGTGGACGTGCGCGACAACCGCCCCACCGACCCGGAGTGGGCGGCCTCCCTCGAACCCGGCTGGCAGCGCGAGCGCATGGAGAACTTCCTGGCGATCGTCTCCGGCGAGCCGGTCGAGACCGACCTGACCCGCGACGGCTGGACCTCCACCGCCCGGCTCCAGCGCAAGATGATCTCCGGCGCGCTGGACACCAGCGTCCCGGCCGAGGAGCGCGAGCGGATCGACGAACTGGTCGACGCCCGCAAGATGAACCAGATCCGGGCGCGCGTGGACGAGGTCGTGGACGACCCGGCCACGGCCGAGCTGCTCAAACCCTGGTACCGCTACATGTGCAAGCGGCCCTGCTTCAGCGACCACTACCTCCAGACCTTCAACCGGCCCGACGTCACCCTGGTGGACACCGCCGACCACGGCGGCGTCACCCGCATGACCGGGGACGCGATCGTCGTCGGGGACGCCGAGTACCCCGTGGACTGCGTCGTCTTCGCCACCGGGTTCGACGTGGGCGTGTCCGGGGTGATGTCGGGAACACTGCCGGTACGCGGGCGCGGCGGGCGCGACCTGCTGGACTCCTGGAGCCGCGGGCCCAGCACGCTGCACGGCTTCTACAGCAACGGGTTCCCGAACCTGTTCCACCTGGGCGCGCTCCAGAACGCCAACTCGGTGAACTTCGCGCACATCCTGCTGGAGCAGGCCGAGCACATCGCCGCCGTCGTCGCCGAGGCCCGCAAGACCGGGGCCCCGGTGGTCGAGCCCTCCCGGGAGGCCGCCGACGCGTGGGGCCGGACCGTCCGGGAGACCGCGCACGACAACTCCGCGTTCCAGGCCGAGTGCACGCCCGGCTACTACAACCGCGAGGGCGCGGGCGTGCACGGCGGGTTCTCCTACAGCCCCGGCCCCGTGGCCTTCCACCGGCTGCTGGCGGACTGGCGCGACAGCCGCATGCACGAGGTCCTGGGCGCGCGGTCCTGACACCGCGCGACCGCTCCGGCCCGGGCGCCCTCCACGGGCGCCCCGCCCTCCGGGGCGTGTTCGGCGCACGTGCGCCGGACACGCCCCCCGACACCCGATCCCGCATCCCGGACCCCGAGGGGAAAACGTATGGAACAGCACTGCCCCAGGCCGCGACGAACGGTGGCCGCCCGCGCACTCGCCGCGCTGGCCCTGACCGGCGCGGCGGCCGGATGCGCCGCCCCCGCCGCCACGAGCGGGGACGGCCGGGACGGCGGGACCGAGCGCACCGCCGAACTCCTGGTCCGGGTGACCTCCGTCCACGAGGAGACGGGGATGACCCTGCTCGAAGGCCCGACCTTCGACGCCGACGGGCGCCTGCTCGTCGTGGACGTAACCGCCCCCGCCGGGGAGCCCAAGGTGCTCGGGGTGGACACCGAATCCCGGGAGGTGACCCCGGTGTTCACCGACGGGACCGGCGCCTACACCTCCGCGCAGTTCAGTCCGCACGACGACCGGCTCTACCTGACCGACTTCGCCGGAGGAAGGATCGTCAGCATCACCCCCGGGGGCGGGGACCACACCACGTTCTTCTCCGGGGAGGTCGACGGAGCGCCGATGAACCCCGACGACCTGGCCTTCGACGAGGCCGGGAACATGTACGTCAGCGACTCGGCCGGCTTCGACGGCCCGGCGTGGGAGGCCCGGGGCAGGGTCGTGCGCGTCGACCGCGACACGGCGGAGGCGACCGTCCTGGCCGAGGAGCTGCCCGCGCCCAACGGCATCTCCTTCACCGCGGACTTCTCGGGGCTGTGGGTCGGCCAGTACGGCGCCAACCGCGTGGACCACTACGCGCTGAACGAGGACGGCACCGAGGTGGAGACCTCCCACGCCGCCCTGTACTTCGACGGCGGCACGAGCCGGATCGACTCCATCGCGGTGGACGCCGACGGCAACCTCTACCAGGCCGTCCACGGCCAGCCGCGCGTCTTCGTGTACAGCCCGCTCGGTGAGCACCTGGCGACGGTCGGCGTCCCGGCCGACGCCGCCGAAGGGCTGTACTCGGCCACCAACGTGGCCATCGCGCCCGGGACCGCCGAGGCCTACATGACCGTCAGCGGTGACGACGGCGGGTTCGTCTACTCCTTCGACGCGCTCGCCGAGGGGATCCGCCAGTCCAACGGCGGCTGACCGTCCGCCCCCCGCGCGGGGGGCCGGAGCGGTCGCGCGGCCCGGGACGCGCTCCGCCCCGGACCGGTGGTGTCCACCCGCCCGGGGCGGACCCGTTCACGCGCGTGAAGTGACCGTCCAGCGGTAGCCGTCCGGGTCGGTGAAGTGCCCGGTGTAGTCGCCCCGGTCGGTCCGCGCCGCCGCGGCGGCGACCCGTCCGCCCGCGGAGTCGGCGGTTCGGAGGAGGGTGTCGACCTCGTCGCGGGAGGCGGCGGTGTGGGTCAGGGCGAGGGCGGGGAAGCCGTGGCCCCGATCGTCCACGCCCGCGTCCTTGGCCAGGGCCCTGCGCGTGAGCAGGCCCAGGCCGCAGGCGCCGTCGGTGACGGTGAAGTCGACGAACGCGTCCCCGTAGTCCCGGTCGGCGCTCATACCCAGCGCCTCGTAGAAGGCCTTGGACTCCGTCGGCCGCGAGACGCCCAGGTAGAGCGCCGTCTCGGTCGGCCTGACCGGCGGGGTCAGGGGCCTGGTGTCCTTCTTGGTGGCCGCGGCCAGCTTCCACAGCGCCCCGTCCGGTGCCCGGTGGACGGCGGTGAACTCGCCGAAGAGCTGCTTCTTCGCCGGTTTGACGACCGACGCGCCGTTGGCGGTGGCGGCGTCGAGGAGGGCTCGGACCTCGTTGGGCTGGCCGACCACCCAGGACAGGACGTAGCCGCGGAAGCCGGCCGTGGCGGGGTCGGCCCCGGTGTCGGCGGCGAGCGCGTCGATCCGGCGCAGGACGAGGCGTCCGGTCCCGTGCAGGTCCAGACCGGCGGCCCCGTCTCCGGTGGCCGTGGGTGAGAGAGCGGCGGTGTAGTAGGCGTGCGCGTCCTCCACCTGCGCTACGCCGAGGGTGATGGTGTCGAGTGAGAGCGCCATGCGGATGGTTTGGTTTTCCTTGTGGGATCGGATCGGATGGTCGCGGCGGGGGCCGCGGGGAACCCCGTTCAGACGGTCTGGTTGACGCGCACGAGGTTGCCGGACGGGTCGCGGAAGGCGCAGTCGCGGACCCCGTAGTCCTGGTCGATCGGCTCCTGGACCACGTCCGCCCCGGCGGCCTCCAGCCGCTGGAAGAGGCCGTCGAGGTCGTCGGTGGCCAGGGTGATCGCGGTGTAGGTGCCCTTGGCCATCAGCTCCAGGACGGTGCGGCGCTCGTCCTCGGTGACGCCGGGGTCGACGGCGGGCGGGTGCAGCACGATGGAGGTCGCGGGGCGCCCCGCCGGACCCACGGTGATCCAGCGCATGTCCTCGTAGCCGACGTCGTTGCGGACCTCGAACCCGAGGAGGTCGCGGTAGAAGGCCAGGGCGGCCTCGGCGTCGGTGTGCGGCAGGAAGGCGTGGTGAATGGTGATGTCCATGCCCCCAACGCTAGGTCCGGCTACGGGGAGCGCGCTTCTTGATTCCTGACCGGTCTTGTCACCTGTTTGGCCAGGCAGGGCGGGATGCCCGCCGCCGCCCGCGAGTGGTCGCGGCGGTAGACGCTCGGCGGCACGCCGACCAGCTCGGTGAACCTCGTGCTGAACGTGCCCAGCGAGGACGAGCCCACCGCGAAGCAGACCTCGGTGACGCTGAGGTCGCCGCGCCGCAGCAGCGTCATCGCCCGTTCGATCCGCCGGGTCATCAGGTACGAGTACGGCGACTCGCCGTAGACGCGGCGGAACTCCCTGCTCAGGTGCCCGGCCGACATGTGCGCCCCGCGGGCCAGCGCCTCGACGTTGAGCGGCTGGGCGTACTCGCGGTCGATCCGGTCGCGGACACGGCGGATGGCGGTGATGTCGCGCAACCGCTGTTCCCGTGCGTCCCTGTCGGCCATAGGTGCCATCATCCCACGCCGCGCCCGCGGCGGGCCGGTCGCGCTGGCGCGCCGGTCGCCGCCGAAGGCGGCGAGGCCCGCCTGCTCGGGGTGCTCCCCGCCCGTCCGGTGGAGCGAAAGTCCCGGATCTGGTC
The DNA here is from genome assembly GCF_001029525.1 of Nocardiopsis sp. RV163. Lineage (NCBI taxonomy): Bacteria > Bacillati > Actinomycetota > Actinomycetes > Streptosporangiales > Nocardiopsidaceae > Nocardiopsis > Nocardiopsis sp. RV163. The sequence continues at coordinate 6,467 of NZ_LEKI01000119.1, forward strand.
GCGGTGGTCCATGTCCTCCGGGATAGGGAGCCGACCGCGCTCGTGGGAGGTCCTGCCGTTACCCCGAACGGGAGGAACCCCCCGGTCGCCGGGCGGGGTCCGGCGGTGGCGGTACGGGCCCGTGCCCTGCCGCGAAACAGGTGACCGGGAGTGCCGTCCCGCCCCGCGGCCCGGGCGGAGCGGCACTCCTCACGGCCTCAGGAGGCGGCGGACTCGCCCGCGCCGCGCAGGTGGGACATGCTCCCGTACAGCTCCTGGAGCCGCCGCACCTCGTCGGCGTCGACGAAGCGGGCGATGCCGCGGCCGTAGTCCTTCGCGGCCTCGACGACGAACCGGACCGCGCTCTCCACGCTGCGCAGGTCCGTGGCGCCGGTGGCCGACCCGGCGACGGCCTCCTCGGTCACGATGGCCACGCCCACGACCGGGGCGCTGGTGGCCGTGGACGGCTGCAGGATCGAGTTCACGTGGTAGACGCCGTTGCCGTACGGGGTGATGTCCTGCATGGTCAGCGGCATGACGACCGGGGCCCGGCCGGTGGTGCGGGAGACGATGTCGAGCAGGCTCTCCGGGACCCGCACGATCCACCCGTCGACGACGGCCGGGGTGATGGCGATGCCGTGGTGGTTGCAGATCCGGTTGCCCTTGGTGGTGTCCACGGACAGGATCGCGTCCATCGCGGGCAGGACCTCGTGCCGGTTGCTGACGTCCTGGTCCACGACCGAGCCCATGAACGGGACCGGGTCGTGGGGCTGGGTCGGGGCGTCGGGGTCGATGTGGGTGGCCAGCACGACGTCGCCGGGCAGGGCGTCGCCCCGGCGGCGCATGTCCAGGAGCTTGGCCGCCGCGGAGACTGCGGTGAGGGCGCCGTCTCCGTCGCTGACGAAGCCGATCTGCTCCGGGCGCGCGCCCAGGCCGCCGAGGCGGCCGAGGATGCCCAGGGTGGGCGCGGAGCCGCCGGAGGCGGCGCCGTCGGTACCGGCGATCGTCACCCGGACGAAGTCGGTGGACCCGCCCTCGCCCGCGACGGTCTCCACGAGGACCTCGCCGTCGGCCGCGCCGTGGCGGCGCAGGTACTCGGCCACGGACGCCCCGTCGGCGGTCGGGGTGTCGAGCAGGTCGTGGGTCTCGATGACGTGGCTCCAGGACATGGGTTCCCTCTCTCAGGTGGTGGACCGCCCGGCCGGGGCGGTCGTTCGGGTGGTCGCCGCGCGGCCCGCGCGCGTGGGCGACACGGCTTGTCGCTTCGGCGCGTCGTCGCGGTTTCGGGCTCAGCCCCGGGCCGAGCCCTCCGCCGCGCCTTCGGCCGCGCGCACGGCGGCGCGCGCCCCGGCTCGGACGGCGTCCACGACGGGGACGCCGACCCGGTCGGTGAGGCGGGCGGCCAGGCCGATGGTGGTCATGCCGGTGCAGGCGAACATCAGGGTGTCCGCGCCCATGGCGACCAGGCGTTCGGCGGCCCGGACCGAGGCGGCCAGGCCCGCGTCGGTGCGCAGGTCGTGGGTCCGCCGCACGCCCTCGGGCACGAGCGCGGCGACGAGGGCGGGTCCGAGCACGGAGGTGACCGAGTCCGGGGTGCGGGTGGTCAGGTCCAGGACGCCGACCTTCGAGCCCAGTTCCAGGGCCCGGCGGGCCGCGGCCTCCCCCGCCCCGACGACGGGGATCCCGACCGCGGCGCGGGCGGGGGCCAGGCCCGGGTCGGCGGCGCAGCTGACGAGCAGCGCGTCCACGCCGTCCCCGCGTTCCATGCGCGCGGCCAGGTCGGCGACCTTGGCCGAGGCGAGCGCGAAGGTGGCGTCGTCGTGCACGCCGTCGGGCTGGTCGGGCAGGCACCGCGAGACGGCGTCCACGCCGAACTCCTCGCGGATGACGCGGCCGTGCGCGTCGAGCTGCTCCCGGTCGTCGGTGGTGACCACCCGGATGACGCCGATCCTCATGCCGCCGCCCCCGTCCGCGCGCCGAGCGAGTCCAGGACCTCCGAGGCCAGGCGCACGCACACCGACCGGGCCAGGACCACCGGCAGGCCCGAGGCCGCGGCCGCGCGGACGCGCATCCGTTCGGTGTAGCCGACGCAGTCCAGGGCCAGGAGGTCGGCTCCGGCGTCGGCCAGGCGCCGCGCGGCGGCGGCGAGGTCGTCGGGGGTGCCGGTGTAGGGGGAGCACACGTCGGTGAGCACCCTGGTCCCGGTGGGCAGGCGGCGGCCGAACTTGGCCTCGGTGTCGCGCCTCTGCTCGGGCAGGGGGCACACGACGCCCAGGCGTCCGGTGTCGCCGAGCAGGGCCGCGGCCCCGAAGGCGATCATCCGGTCGGGCACGAAGAGCGGCTTGGTGTGCTCCAGCTCCGGGAAGGCGCCGGTGCAGGCGAGCAGCACCGCGTCCACCTCGCGTTCCAGGTCGGCGAGCAGGCCCGGCAGGCGCTCCATGACCAGGGACTCGCCCAGGACGACGGAGGTGCCGTCGGCGAGGCGGGTGGTGAGGGCGTGGTCGTCGGGGGCGGGTGGCCGCGCCTCGATCTGGGCGCGGGTGAGGCCGTCCAGGACGCCCCGCTCGACCACGGTGGCCTCGGGCGCCAGGGCGGTGATCTCCGGGGTCAGGTCCGTGCGCGGCGCCTGGCCGATGGTGACGACTCCGAGTCGTGTCATGGTTCCTCCCGGGTTCAGCGGCTGAAGACGGTGCCGACGGAGTGGACGGAGTCCCCGGCGATGAGCCCGGCGCCGACCAGGGCGATCTCCTGCTCGCCCTTCTCGCCGCGTCGGCGCTCCCACACCAGGCGGATCGCCAGCCCCGCCAGGACGAGCCATCCGGCGTTGGGCGTGGCCACGAGCAGGCCGGTGGCGAGCAGGACGCCCATCTGGCGCCGGGGACCGCCCAGGAGCTGCACGATCGCGCCGGGCACGGCCCACAGGGCGAGCTGGAGCAGGACGGAGGGGTCGCTCAGCCCGGCCTTGATGGTGTCGGCGTAGACGATCGAGGTGGGCGGCACGGCGCCGTCCTCGAACAGGCCCTGCCAGAGCAGCGCGACCATGCCGATGGCGACGGCGAACCCGATCATGGAGGAGATGAGCTGCTGGCGGCGTCCGTCGAGTTCGAAGGCGGTGTAGGGGCGGCGGTCGCGGCGCAGCACCCACCCGGCCTTGAAGTCGTAGCCCATGTCCGCGAAGGCGGGACCGGTGGCCGCGCAGTAGCCCACGAGCAGGGCCAGCGGCACCCCGGGGATGCCCAGCGCCAGGCCGAGGATGAGGAAGATGAGGGTGACCGCGAAGGCGGGGAACCAGCCCGCGTGCATGGCGGCCAGGCCGACGATGAGTTCGTGGACCAGGGCGGCCACGGCGGCGAACAGGACGAACCCGAGGATGCCCGGCCAGCTCATGTCCGCCCAGATCCCGCCGGTGACCGCGAGCACGAGGGCGCCGAGGGCGAACAGCACGTAGCCCGAGCCCAGGACCCGGCCCAGGGTGGCGCGGTCCACCGTGTAGGCCAGGGACGGGTCGTCCTGGGCGGCGCGGTCGCGGGCGGCCTCGCGCTCCCTCTCCCGGCGGCTCTGGCGGCCGGCGAGGATGACCACGATCTGCGCCAGCGCGACCACGCCCGCGCCGATCATGACGCCGTGCGGCACGTAGATCGAGTTGAGGTCGATCCCGATGACCGCCGGGGAGTACTGGGCGACGAGCAGGCCCACGGCGAACATGAGCAGGGCCCAGACGTTGCCGATCATGGCGATGCCCGCCGCCGACATCGGCATGCCCAGGAAGGACGCGCCGAGTCCGACCGCGCCGCCGCCCACCAGGATGGCCGCCTGGCGTCCGCCCCTGTCACCGGCCTTGATGGTCTCGGCCGCCGCCACCCCGGGCGGCCAGGCCGCGTCGGCGGGCAGGAACCGGGAGCCGAACGCCTTGTAGAGCACGAACACGTCGATGAGCAGACCCAGGGACGCGCCCAGCAGCATCGGCCACACCAGGTCGGGGCGGCCGAAGAGGAACGGGATGGCGATCGGGGTGAGCAGGGAGTTCGCCGAGGCGAAGGTCGCGCCGGAGATCGAGGACTGGATGAGGTTCTGCCGGTTGGTGTTGCGCATCGAGCGCAGCCCCAGGAACCCGATCCGGCCGATGAGCATGGCCACGACCGCGCCGATGACGCTGGTGTTGGGCGAGACCCCGAGCGTCGTGATCATGTGGATGCCGATCACCGCCCCGAGGAGGCTCACCAGGACGGTGACGATGACGACGACGGGTTCGAACGCGCGCGGGTGGCGGGCGTTTCCCGGGGTCTGCGGTTCGGTGGACGAACCAGGTGCCGACGGTTCCATGTGTGTCCTTCAGGGATGGCTCACGTCCGTCGAGGACGGAGTGTCGCTGGTCAAAGGCCTGCGGTGCGCGGCTGCCGCGTCCTGGCCCGTCACGCCCAGGCTGCCTCCCGTTCACCCGCCGGGGCAAAGGTTTCCCACTATGTGGGAGTTAAGATCACATTTCGATCCCCGAAGCCGGGGGTGCCGGTCCCTCCTCGGGACGTAGGGTGGGCTTCCATGTCCACCGGTTCCACGGAACGCACCGGCCCGCTCCAGACGGTCGACCGCGCGCTCGACGTCCTCCTCAGCTTCGACGAGTACCGCACGAGCTGGGGCGTCCTCGAACTCGCCGACGAGTTCGGCCTGTCGAAGTCGACCGCCCAGCGCCTCCTGGCCTCCCTGGCGGGCAAGGGGTTCCTGCGCGCCGACCCCGACACTCGCCGCTACAGCATGGGCCCCGCCATGTGGCGCATGGCCGGGCTGTGGGAGCGCTCGGGCGGCCTCTCCGTCCTGGCCGAACCCCTGCTCGCCGATCTGGCCCGCTCCAGCGGCCGCACCTGCCTGTTCTGCGTCCCCGACGGCGCGCACGTGCGCTGCATCGCCGCGGTCGGCGGCTCGGAGGGCCCGCGCCGCTCCCACCCCTTCCTCGACGAGCTCTACCCCGCCCACGCCGGGGCCACCTCCCGGGCCTACTTCGCCTTCCTGGACCCGGCGGAGCGCAGGGCCCTGCTGGCGGGGCGCCCCTCCGCCCGCTTCTCCGACCTCACGCCCTTCGACGAACAGCAGGTCGAGGAGCTCTTCGACGAGGCCGTCGAGCAGGGCTACGCGCTCTCCCAGGGCGAGTACGACGCCGCGTCCCGCGCGCTGGCCGTCCCCGTGTTCGGCGGCAAGCGCCCGGTCGGCTCCGTGACACTGGTGGAGAACAAGCACTCCGACCACGACGACGACCTGCTCGACCACCTGGCGCCGCTGCGCGCCGCGGCCGACGGTCTCACCGGGCTGCTGTCCAACCGCCGCCCGGCACCGCCCACGCGCAACTGGAGGCGGGGGCACGGCTCCCGCCCCTCCCCGCGCCCGACCGCTCCCTGAAGGGGGACCATGCCCGAGCTGCTGCTCTTCTCCAACTCGACCAACCACGGCCGGGGCTACCTCGACCACGCGTGGGAGGAGGTGGAGGCCTTCCTCGACGGCCGCGACGCGGTCGCGTTCGTGCCGTTCGCGGGGGGCGACCACAGTGCCTACACCGCGCGGGTGGCCGAGGCCTTCGCGGCGCGCGGAATCCGCGTGACGGGGGTCCCGGCGGACGCCGGGGCCGCACGGGTCCTGGACGAGGCGCAGGCCGTCTTCGTGGGCGGGGGCAACACCTTCCGCCTCGTGGCCGCCCTCCAGCGCACCGGGCTCCTGGACGACCTGCGCGACCGCGTCCTGGCCGGGCTGCCCTACATGGGGGCGAGCGCGGGCACCAACATCACCGCTCCCACGCTGCGCACCACCAACGACATGCCCATCGTGGAGCCGCCGTCCTTCGCCGCGCTGGGGTTCGTCCCGTTCCAGATCAACCCGCACTACCTGGACGCCGACCCCCGGTCCACGCACCAGGGCGAGACCCGTGAGACCCGGCTGACGGAGTTCCTGGAGGCCAACGACGTGGACGTCCTCGGCCTGCGCGAGGGGACGCACCTGCGCGTGCGGGGCGCGGGGTCGGACGTGGTGAGCGCGACCGTGGGCGGCACCGCCGTGCGGCCGGACGCGCCGGGCCCGGCGATCGTCTTCCGGCGCGGCACGGCCCCCTTCGAGGTGTCGGGCGAGGTGACCGACCTGTTCGCGCGCACGCCCCGCTTCGACCAGCCGGTCTAGGGTCCGCTGCGGGGGCGTCCGGCCCGGTCCGCCCGGCTGCTGGAGCGCGGCCGCGGACCGGGCCGGACGCCCCCGGCCTACGCGCCCTCGATCCGCCGCACGGTGCTCCGCAGCAGGAGCGCCAGCGCGGCGGCCGCGACCAGTGCCCCGCCCGCCAGGCACAGCCGGGGCCCCAGCGGTCCGGCGTCGTAGCCGGGCAGGGCCAGGGCGGGCCAGGACGGCGGGAGCGGCAGCAGCAGGAGGTTCCAGGGCGAGGGCAGGACCCAGGCCGCCACGGGGGTCAGGACCAGGAGCGCGCCGATCCCCTTGACCACGACCAGGGCCTCCACCTTGTTGGCCGACAGCGCGGTCATCGACGCCGTCAGCAGCGGCGCCTGGAGGGCCGCGAGCACCAGGGCGACCACGACCGGCGCGGACCACCCCGAGGCCGTGAGCCCGCTCAGGGGCAGGGCCGCGGCGAGCCCGGCCAGGGACAGGACGGTGACCAGGACCGTCCGGTAGCCGAGGTAGGCGGGCACGGACACCGGCGAGGCGCGCAGCACGAGCAGGACGTTCTCGTCGGAGTCCTCGACGGCGCGCAGGCCGCCGACCACCCCGAACATCATGGGCACGTGCAGCAGGACCAGCGCCGCCAGGACCACGGGGGTGTGCGGCGCGAGGTCGAACCCGTAGGAGCCGAGGACGAACTCCGAGGCCGCCGGGAAGGCGAAGCGGAGGACCAGCGCAAGCAGGACCGGGGCCCCGAGCATGAGCAGCAGCAGGGGGTCGCGCCCGGCGCCGAAGAGGTCGACGCGGGCGAAGCGCGCGATCGCCGGGAGGCCGCCGCGTCCGGTGACCGGCCGGGCCGACCCGCCCGCGCCCCTGCGGTTCGCGTGCCTCCGGGGAGCGGGGGCAGCTCCGCGCCCGACCACGCGGGAGGCGGCGACCGCCCCGGCCGCAGCCCACGCCACGGCGTAGACCGTGCCCGCGGCCAGGGCCGCGGGGGACGCGTCGGGGGAGCCGGGCGCGGCCCCCAGGCGGATGAGGTCGGCGCCGACGGTGGTCGGCACCGCGTACAGGAGCGGGTGCTCCAGGATTCCGCTGACGTGCACGAGGGGGACCAGGACCAGCGGCGCGACGGCGAGCGGGGCCGCGAGGAGGAAGCCCGACAGGTCCCGGGAGCGGGCGCCCACCGCCAGGCACACGGTGAGCAGCAGCAGACAGGTGAGCGCCACCCCGCCCAGGACCGGCGGCAGGGCCTGCGCGAGGTCGGCGAAGCGGCCCCGCAGCGCCGCCGCGAGCATCGGCACGGCGATGAGCAGCGTCAGCGCGGTGAGCACCGCGAGCCGGGCCGCCACCCCCTCCCCCGCGCGCAGCGGGGTCGCGGTCAGCGCCGAACGCGTTCCCTCGGTGCGTTCGAAGAGCAGCAGGGCCGCGGCGAAGAGCGCGCCGAAGCCCGCCGTGTCGAGGAAGAGCAGGTAGGAGGCCACCGTCCCGGCGGCCTCGGCGGGGACCGCGAGCAGGACCAGGGTCCACACGGCGCCGAGGGCGGCGGCCACGGGTGCGACGCCGTAGCGCAGTCCGACCCGCGACTCCAGCGCGGCGGCCGCGAGCAGACGGTTCACAGCTTCTCCCGGGTGACCGTCGCGAAGACCTCGTCCAGCGAGGCCTCGCGGGTGTGCAGCGTCTCCACCTCGCCCCGCCTCAGCAGCTCCAGGAGTTCGGCGTCCTCGGCCAGGGCCTGCATCGGCATCTCCCGGGCGGCCCGCCCGCGCACGCGGGCCACGAGTCCGGGGCGGCCGTAGCGGAGCCTGAAGCCGCGCGGTGTGTCCACGGCGGCGATCCGCCCGCCGGCCACGAAGGCGACCCGGTCGCACAGCAGGTCGGCGGTGACCATGTCGTGGGTGGTGAGGAAGACCGTGCACCCCCTGTCGGCCGCCTCCCGGACTACCTCCCGCAGCAGGGCGGAGCGCACCGGGTCCTGGCCCGAGGTGGGCTCGTCCAGGAAGAGGAGTTCGGGTCTGTTGACCAGCGCCCGGGCCAGGTTGAGCCGCATGCGCATGCCCTTGGACAGGTCGTCGACCCTGCGGTCGGCCGCGTCCGCCAGGTCCACCCGGGCCAGGAGTTCGCCGGGGTCCTCGACGGGACCTCGGTAGAGGGAGGCGAAGGCGGCGAGGTTCTCGCGGGCGGTGAGCCTGCCGAACCCGGCCGGGAGCTCGAAGCCCACGCCCACGCGCTCGAAGTAGTCCGCGCCCCGGTCGCGCAGGGGCCGCCCCAGGACGCGCACCTCGCCCTCGTAGCGGCGCAGCAGCCGGGTGAGCACCTTCTGGGTCGTGGACTTCCCGGCGCCGCTGGGACCGAGGAAGCCGAAGACCTCGCCGCGGGCCACGGAGAAGCTCATCCCCGCGACCGCGGGCCGGTCGGCGTTCGGGTAGCGGACCCGGAGGTCCTCGACGGTGATGACCTGGTCGGCCATGGGAATCCTCAGGGTCGGTGGCGGGCGGGTGAGGGGGCGCGCAGGGCGAGGAAGGCCCGGTCGACGAGCGCGGGCAGTTCGTCCCGCCCTTCCGAGTCGACCCAGGCGACGACGGCCTCGGACAGCACCGCCGAGCAGGCGGCGGCGACGGCCCTGGTCTCCAGGCCGGGGGGCTCGGTCCCGTGCGGTGCCGGATCGGGGGCCTCACCCCGGGCCGGGGTCAGACCGCGTTCGAAGGCGGTGCTCGCCGAGGCCAGGTTCTCGCCGACGCGCGAGCGCAGGGCCGGGATGGACAGCAGGAGGCGGGCCCGGGCCAGCAGCGCCTCCCGGTTGTCCTCGTAGACCCGGCCGAGTCCGACCAGGGCGGCCCGGTGGATCCGCTCGACGGCCGGGAGCGTGTCGGGCTGTTCGCGGACGAGGTCCTCCAGCATCGGGTCGTACTCGTCCCGCAGGACCACGTCCTCCTTGGAGGGGAAGCAGCGGAAGAACGTCATGTGCGAGACGCCCGCCTCACGGGCGATCTGGGCGACCGTGGTCGCCTCGTAGCCCTGCCGCTCGAACAGGCGCAGGGCGGCCTCCTGGATGGCGGCCCTGTTGCGCTGTCTGCGGCGCGTGCGCTGGTCCATGTCCGTTCCGCCCCCGTCCGGTTCCGGCACAAGAATTGTTACTCGCTAACATAAGTTCGTCAACCCCATCCGCGACGGCCCGGAGCCCGTGGAGGCACCGGAGCGGCCCAGCGGGGGGAGCGCTCGCATGGGCCCTTCCAGAACACTTGCGCCACCCGACGCCATGCGCTCCCACCTCGTCGGCCGGTTGGACCCGGCCCCGCGGCGACGCGGAACGCACGGAGGCGGGACCACCCCGCGCGTGCTGCTGGACCACCTGCTGTTCACGGAGTACGAACCGCGCGCGGGCTTTGAGCACCTGCGGATCCGCGGTTCCCTAGACAGCGGGCACGGCTTGTTCGCGATCTACTACGCCCGCCTCCACCACCGCGCGGCGTGCACGAGGCCTACGTCGACCTCGTCATGGACGACGCCCGGGCACCCGGCGACGCCTTGGCCAGCCCCAACCGGACGGCCTTCGGCTGCCGGACAGGCCCGCTGGAGGGCTCCCGCGCCCGCTCGTCCGGGCCTCCCGGTTCCACGGGGGAGACCCCTTCCACGGGGACCGCCTCGGCCGGGAGGGGGACATGCCGCACCCGTGGCCGCCGCCGTTCTGGAACACCGTCGACCGCCTCCTCGGACACGAGCCGGACCTGAACGCACGCGTGTACTTCGTCGGCACCGTCCCGCGCCAGGGCTGAGCCGAACCCGCCTCACGGGGCGAGCGCGGCGGACACACGGGCGAGGCTCGACCCCGTCAGGGCGGAGAAGGTGTCGGGGTTGCGCAAGGAGTACGTTCCGTCGTTGACCCGGACCCCGGCACCGTTCGTCCTCCAGCGCACCGGACCGGACGCCGACCATCGCTCCACGATGGCGGAGGCGAGCGCCTCCGGGGCTTCGGCTCCCACACGTGCGCGCAGCGCCGCCGCCAAACGGCGGACCGCACCGCCCGGCGCGGAACCGTCCGCGCAGGCGGGCAGGAGAAGCAGCAGGCGGGCGCGGGAATCGATGTTCCCCGTCCCGGACGGGCCGTTGTCCGCGGCGGCGAGCAGTTCCGGCCAGGACAGGCCGGGCACCATGCCCTCCCCGGCGTGGACGGCGATGACATCGGCTCCGTCCCAGTCCGGATGGTGCAGGAGGTAATCCACGCCCGCGTCGCCGCCGCTGATGCTGTAGACGACGTAGAGGCAGTGGCCGGTGGCGAGCGGGAGGACGAAGGCCGACAGGGCGTCCCGGCGCCACACCCGGCGCTGGAAGCGTACGTAGTCGTCCCACGCGTGCTCCGAACCGAACAGCCGCCTTCCGATCTCGCCCCGGGCACCGTCGTAGAGGTGCACCAGCCAGAACAGCCTCTGGTCCAGGAGTTCCGGGCGCCGGTTGAGGGGGTTCTCCGAGTGGTACCCCGGAATCCGGACGGGGGGAGGAACGGCATCACGGCTCACGCCAGCCAGTATGACGCCCGCCCGCCCGACGACCGCGTCCCGTAGGAGGCGCCCGAGGCCGTCCGTGGCGGCGTGGGAAGCGTTCGGCACCGGACGGGCGTCTGCGAGCGCGGAGGTGCCGTCGGCACGATCACGGTGCGTTTCGCCACCGACGCGACGATGGTCCCGGTCTGCGTACGGGCTCCGCTGACGCGTGCGATGAGCACGGGAGCCGAGTCGCTCGGCGCGCGGCGGGCACTCCCCGGCGGGAAGGCCCGCCGCGCGACCGCTCAGGGGTCGACGGTGACCCGGACCTCGTCGGGGTTGAAAGCGACGTGCCCGGCGATCTGCGCGACCGCCGGGTAGGGCTCCTCGTACGACCAGACCGCGTCGACCAGCTCCCCGCCCTCAAGGGCCTCGGCGGGTCGGCGACACACCTCAGGACACCGACGAAAGTCGGTCGGCGCACCGACCAAAGCGACTCCCCTCCCAGGTACGCGCAGCCTTAGGAGACGACGCGGTGGGTTCTCCAGACGGATGCGTCGCCACCGCCCGAACACATAGCGTGGTGTCCGTCCCCACGGGGGCGCCCGGTCGGCCCGCACCGACGGACCGCCGGGAGCCCGTCCGCCCGCGGTCCCGCCGCGGCCGGTCGGGGACACCACGCCCGACCCCGGACCTCGAAAGGGAACGACATGCCGCTCCAGGCGCTGAACGACCCGAACCTCCTCCACACCGTGCTCCCGACCCTGCTGCTGGCCGGGGTCGCGTTGGTGTCCCTGGTGGCGGTCGTGCTGATCATCGCGGCGGTGTTCAGCATCCTCACGTCGCGGGTGGACGGGGCGATGAAGGTCGTCTGGCTCATCTTCGTCTGCGTCGCGCCCCTGATCGGGGCCATCCTGTGGTTCCTCGTCGGGCGCAGCCGCGTTCCCAGCTGACCGGTCCCGGCCTTGCGGGAAACGGGAGGCGAAGGCGTCCCCGTTTTCCCCGCGGACCGCGGACCGCGGGCCGGGACAGGCCCGGGGCGAGGCTTCACTCCTGCCCCGGCCCCGGCCCCGGAGGCACGGCCGTGCCCGCTCACCGGTTCACCGTCCGCCGAGGTGGCGCGAGAAGAAGCGGTCGATGGCGCCGAACATGGTGATCAGGTTCTCCGGGTTGACGATGGCGTGTCCCTCGTCGTCGAAGACGAGGTACTCCACGTCCACTCCGCGCTCGCGCAGCGCGGCGACGATGTTGTCGGACTCGGCCTTGACCACGCGGGCGTCGTTGGCCCCCTGGACGACCATCAGCGGCGCGGTGATCCGGTCCACCCGGCTGATCGGTGAGCGGGCCAGCATGTCGGCCTCCTGCTCGGGGACGGCCGGGTCGCCCACGTAGCGGTACCAGTTGTTGACCAGCGCGGGCCGCAC
>NZ_LEKI01000011.1:0-72974 GCF_001029525.1 Nocardiopsis sp. RV163
GGGTCGGGGCGTGGCCGGGGGAGGGGACGGCGTAGGCGACCAGGCGGCGCGAGGCGCCGGTGCCGTCGACCGCGACCACGGCCTGCCCGACCCCGGGCAGGCGGGTGAGTGCGTGCTCGACCTCGCCCGGCTCCACACGGTGTCCGCGGATCTTGACCTGGTCGTCGGTGCGGCCGAGGAACTCCAGCCGCCCGCCGACGCGGCGGACCAGGTCGCCGGAGCGGTACATGCGCCCGCCCCCGCCGTCCGGGTCGGCGACGAAGCGCGCGGCGGTGGTGCCGGGCAGGTTGAGGTAGCCGTGCGCCAGCCCGTCGCCGCTGATGTAGAGCTCGCCGGGGACGCCGTCGGGCACGGGGCGCAGCCAGCGGTCCAGGACCCGTACGCGGGTGCCCGCCGCCGGGTCGCCCAGGGGAGGGGTGCCGCCCTCCGACAGCGGCGCGCTGAGGGTGGCGCACACGGTGGACTCGGTTGGGCCGTAGCCGTTGTACACGGCCCGGCCGTCGCCGAAGCGGGCGATCTGCTCGCCGGGGCAGGCCTCGCCCGCCAGGAGCAGGTGCTCCACCGGACCGAGCTCGTCGGGGGACAGGCCGGGCAGCAGCGCGGGCGGCAGGGTCACGTGGGTGACGCGGTGCTCGCGCAGGGCGCGGGGCAGCCCCTCGCCCGCCAGGGAGGGCCTCGGCAGCAGCACGGAGGCCGCGCCGTTGAGCAGCGCCACCACCAGCTCGGCGATGGCCGCGTCGAAGCTGGGGGAGGCGAACTGGAGCATCCGCGAGCCGGGGCCCACGCTCATGCGCTCGCCCTGGAAGGCGGCCAGGGCGGCCAGGCCGCGGTGCGCCACCAGGACGCCCTTGGGCCTTCCGGTGGAGCCGGAGGTGTAGATGAGGTAGGCGGGGTCCTCGGGCAGGACGCGTTCGCGCAGCGGCTCCGCGCGGTCCAGGTCGGGGTCGGCCGCGTCCACCAGCGGGCCGCTCCCGGGCAGGCGTCGGGCGCCCGCGGTGTCGGCGACGACCGCGCGCGGCTCGGCGTCGTCGAGGATCGCGGCCAGGCGCTCCTTCGGGTACTCCGGGTCCAGGGGGACGTAGACCGCCCCCGCGTAGACCACTCCCAGCAGGGCCTCGGCCTGGGCCGGGCCGCGCTCCACGCACACGCCGACGCGGTCGCCCCGCGTCACGCCGAGTTCGCGCAGCCGCCGGGCCAGGCGCGCGGCCCGCACGTCGGCCTCGGCGAAGGAGACGGTGCGGTCCGCGCCGACCAGGGCGGGGTCGTCGGGGCGCAGGCGCGCCCGCTCGGCGAACAGCTCGGGCAGGCCGCGCGGCCGGGGCCCGGGCCGCCCGGTCCAGGAGCGCTCCAGCTCCCCGGCCCGCTCGGGGCCGACCAGCGCCACGGCGCGCAGCGGCCGGGGGTCCTCGGCGTTCTCCAGCACCCGTATCAGGTCCTGGACCAGGCGCTCAACGGTGGCGCGGTCGAACAGCGCGGTGTCGAACTCGGCCGAACCGGCGACGCCGCCGGGCCCGGGCCGGAACTCCAGGGTCAGGTCGAAGACCGACTGCCCGCGCCGCACCGGTACGGGCTCGGCCTCCAGGCCGCCCAGCCCCGCCTCGGGCCCCTGGGCGTTCTGGAAGACCACGGCGGCCTGCACGAGCGGCGGCACCGCGGGGTCGCGTTCGGTCAGGACGGCGTCCACGACCGTGTCGAAGGGGACCTCTCCGTGGTCGAGGTCTGCGAGGAACCCGGCGCGCGTCCGGTCGAGCAGCGCGCCGAAGGACAGCTCCTCGTCCACGTGCTGGCGCACGGCCAGGGTGTTGACGAAGAAGCCCGCCGTCGCGTGCAGCCGCCGGTCCTCGCGGCCTGAGGCGACGGTTCCCAGCACCACGTCGGGGTTGCGGCTCCAGCGGGCCGCGGTCACCTGGGCCGCGGCCAGCAGCACGGTGGACAGGTGGGTGCCGTGGCCGGCGGCCAGGCGTTCGAGGCGCTCCGTCAACTGTGCGGACAGCGCGAAGGGCAGGGTGTCGCCCGCTCCCTCGCGCACTGCCGGGCGCGGGCGGTCGGTGGGCAGTTCGAGCACGGGCGGGTCGGCGAGCCTGCGGCGCCAGTGCTCCAGGGAGCGGTCCAGGGCGGGGCCGTCCAGGCGGTTGCGCTGCCACGCGGCGTAGTCGGCGTACTGGAGGGGCGTCGCGCCCAGCTCCCCGGCCAGGGAGTCCGGCGCGCGGCCGGGGTCGGCGGTGGCGGCCCGGTAGAGGGTGTCCAGTTCGGTGCGCAGCAGGTCCAGGGACCAGCCGTCGGTGACGATGTGGTGCAGGCACAGCACCAGCACGTGGACGCCGGGCCCCTCGGCCAGCAGCCGGGCCCGCATCAGTGGGCCGCGCTCCAGGTCGAAGGGCAGGGCGTACTCGCGGGCCGCCAGTTCGGCGGCCTCCTCGCGGCTCCCGGCGGCGGTCACCGGCAGTTCCACCTCATGGGGGGCGCCGATGACCTGGCGCCCCTCGCCGTCCACCTCGGTGAAGGTCGTGCGCAGGGACTCGTGCCGGTGCACGAGCGCGGTCAGGGAGCGCCGCAGCGCCCCGGCGTCGAGGTCCCCGGTGAGCCGCAGCACCAGGGCGGAGTTGTAGTCGGTGCGGCCGGGAGCCATCTGCTCCAGGACCCACAGCCGCTGCTGGGCGAAGGACAGCGCTGCCGGGCGGTCGCGGGGCACGCGCGGGATGTCCTGGCCGCTCCCGCCGCGCGTGCGCAGGCGGCGCAGGACCTCCTCGCGCGCCCTGGCCCGGGCGGCGTCGGTGGTGGGGTCGGCTGTGGCTTCGCTGCTCATGGTGGCTGTGCCGGTCCTCGTCTGCGCAGGGAGTGGATCAGGCGTTGGGGCCCACGGCGAGCCCGCTCAGGCGCAGGGTGCGCCCGTTGTACTGGAGCGCCGTGGCGCGCCGGGGCTCGGCGGGGTCGGCCAGGAAGCGACCGCTGAGCGCGATCCCGCCGTGGCGCTCGGAGACGACGCGGAAGGCGCCGCCCGGCCCGCTGGACAGCGGGCCCTCGAAGCCGTTGGACATGACCAGCCGGTACCCGTCCCCGCCGGGGACGACCTCGGCGGCCAGGCCGCCGTTGCCGTAGCGCCCCGTGACCAGGTCAGGGCCGGGCCCGGCGGCGCCGCCCTCGGCCGCGGCGTCGGGCTGGCGGTAGTGGCCCACGTCCACCCCCAGCTCGCGCAGGCCGCGGACCACGTGCTCCCAGGCGGTCACTCCGGTGGTGGCGTTGGTGGTCAGCGCCACCACGGAGCCGCCCTCGGGGTCCACGCGCAGGTTGCAGGTGGCACCGTCCAGGGTGCCGTCGTGGCCGTACCACAGGCGGTCCCCGGCCAGGTGCAGCGACCACCCGGCGCCCCAGCCGTCGGCCAGGCCGAAGGGGTCGGCCACGCTCACCGAGCGGCCCATCTCGCGCAGCACGTCCGGGGCGGCGACCTCGCCGTCCAGGGCGGCGTGCTCGGGGTCGAGGAAGGCGCGGCCGAAGGCGGCCAGGGCGGTGGCGCTGGCGGCCAGGCCTCCGGCCGGGGCCAGCGCCGGTTCGATGTGGAAGCCCACCGGGTGGGCCCGGCCCGCGCCGTCGACGGCGTGTCCGGTGACAAGTTCGGCGGTGGGGAAGGGCGGCGGCGCCAGGACCGGCGCCAGTTCCATGCCGGTGGAGCCGCACAGGTGCGACTCCACGGTCTCCCACCAGCTCTGCCCGGTGACGGCCTCCACGAGTCGGCCCGCCACGGCGTAGCCGGTGTTGGAGTAGGAGAACAGCGTGCCCGGCTCGGCGACGCGGTCCTCGGGAGTGAGGGAGGAGACGTAGCGGCGCAGGGAGGGCGCCGGCGCTGTCTCGGAGCGCTCCGAGACCAGACCGGAGGTGTGGCTGAGCAGGTGGCGGGGGGTGGCGCCCCGCAGCGGGTGGTCGGGGGCGGCCCCGCCCAGGTGGTCCAGGACCGGGGAGTCGAGGTCGACGTCGCCGTCCTCCACCAGTTGCATGACCAGGGCGGCGGTGACGGTCTTGGTCACCGAGCCCATCGGGAAGAGCGAGTCCGGCGCCACGGGGCGCTCCGTCTGGGCGTTCTCCACCCCGGTGGCGCAGGTGTGCAGCTCACCGCGGTGGTAGACCGCCAGTTGGGCTCCGGGGACGCCGGCCTGGTGACAGGTCCGGCTGAGCAGGTCGGACAGGGCGTCGCGCACGACGTTCTCCTCGTGGGAGTCGGAGGGCACCCGAAAGGCCGGCGCTCGGGACGGGAGCGGCCGGTCGCTTCG
The DNA here is from genome assembly GCF_001029525.1 of Nocardiopsis sp. RV163. NCBI lineage: Bacteria > Bacillati > Actinomycetota > Actinomycetes > Streptosporangiales > Nocardiopsidaceae > Nocardiopsis > Nocardiopsis sp. RV163. Next base: position 4,266 of record NZ_LEKI01000011.1, read on the forward strand.
GCGGGGACGGGGCGGTGGACCGCACGTGCCACGGATACTCACATATCGCTTCGAATCTTGGCAAGGGTTTCGGATATGTCGGGAACCAGGTGACGGGGAATACGGTCCCGGCCTTCCGGGAGATTTCCGGGGTGTGAAGACATTCGCCGCGTACTGAGGCCTTCGTGTTTTTCCCGGTGTATCCCAGCCGTTAGCAGGGGGTTCGCCTTCCGTGCGGGACGGCGAAGGCTTCGATGGAAGGTTCGTGGCGCGTTGGGGACGTCGGTCGACAACGGCCCGGGTTTACCCGCTTGATTGTGTTCCTTGTCACCCGTTCGTGCTGGTGAAGGGGGGATTGCGGCCAATAGTGCTCCTGTTCGCGTATGCACTGATTTGATCGATGAAACGGCTATTTTTCTGCGAGAACGGACCCGAAGGGATCGTTGGATGAACGCGGTTCGGTTTTTTGTGGAGTAGCCCGTGTACTGGGTTCCGGAGTGTGGTATGAGTCTTGCCGGAGTCCTAAGCAGCGGTGACGTGCTCGCCCGGGCGGGCCCGCCTCGGCGGGGAGGCGCCGGGGTGCGGCCGCCGGGGTCCGCGGCGGGGGTGCGGTTTCGGCGGTGGTGTACGTCGGCGTCCTGCGTGCGGCCTGACCTGCGGAGGGGGAAATGGCTCCCTGATGGCCGCATGTGGACAGGTGTTGTCCGGTCATTCACTTTGAGTAATTTAACCGCTCCGCACGGTATCTAAGCCTTGGAGTCGTGCACGGCTTTTGTTCGCTTTGTGTGCCTTCGTGCTGGCGTGATCTGCTGAATAATACTTTTGCTCTATTTTGTCTGTTTTGAGGCCTGAGTATTCCGTGTGGCGCAAGGTGTTCGGTCTGGGTCTGTCTGTCGCCCGAGGGAATATCTGAATGGCGGGATTTTTGGTAAAGTGCCCGGTTGGATAAGGCGATGTGGCAAGCTCTGTCCTCGTGCGACGGTCCGCCGGGAATGGCGGACCGATTCGCCTCCGCGCCCCTCGCCGCCGGGCGGCCGCGCCGCCGAGGCGAAGGAGTACCCGACCCCGCGCCGCCCCCCGCACACGCCCTTCCGCCCTTGCCTTCGAACACGCGCCAGGAGCCGTCACGTGCTGTCCTCCCAGGAGTCCACCCGCTTCGCCCCCGACCCCGCGGACACGGCCTCGCCCTCCTCGGTCCCGGAGGCCTTCGCCCGGCAGGCGGCCCGCGCCCCCGGCGCCCCGGCCCTGCTCGGCGGCTTCCCGGCGGTGACCTACGCCGAGCTCGACGCCCGCTCCGCCGACCTGGCCCGCCTGCTGCTGGCCCGCGGGCTCGCACCCGAGGGCGCCGTCCTGCTCGCCCTGGAACGGGGGCCGCACGTGGTCACCGCGATGCTCGCGGTGCTGCGCGCCGGGGGCGCCTACGTCCCCGTGCACCCCGACGAACCCGCCGACCGGGTGCTCGCCGCCGCCGAACGCACCGGCGCGCGCCTGGTGCTCACCGACCGGGTGCTCGGCCCCCGCCTGTCCGCGCGCCTGGGAGGCCTGGCCCGGATCCTGGACCTGGACGCGGAGGGCGGCCCGGAGGCCGGAGGCGCCCCCTCCGCCCCGGAACCGCCCGCGGCAGACCCGCGCGCGCTGGCCTACGTCATGCACACGTCCGGTTCCACCGGAGAGCCCAAGGGCGTGGCGGTCACGCACGCCGACGTGGTGGCACTGGCGCGGGACTCGCGTTGGGGCGGGGGGCGCGACGAGCGCGTGCTGTTCCACTCCTCGCACGCCTTCGACGCCGCCACCTACGAGATCTGGGTACCGCTGCTGCGCGGCGGGGCCGTGGTGGTCGCGCCGCCGCAGCGGCTCTCGGCGCAGGAGTTCGGCGCGCTGGCCCGCCGCCACCGGATCACCTCGACCTTCGTCACCGCCGCGCTGTTCGACCTCTACGCCGCCCAGGACCCCGCCTGCTTCGCGCCGCTGCGCGAGGTCATCGCCGGGGGAGACGCCGTCCCGCCCGGCGCGGTCCGGGCCGTGCTGGAGGCCTGCCCCGCCACCGCTGTCGCCAACGGGTACGGGCCCACCGAGACCACCACCTTCGCCACGCACTTCGCCGTGGACCGCGACCGGCCCCCGCTGCTGTCGGTGCCCGTCGGCACTCCCCTGGACGGCATGCGCGCGCGGGTGCTCGACGACCGGCTGGCCCCGGTCGAGCCGGGCCGGGTGGGCGAGCTCTACGTGGGCGGGGCCGGGGTGGCCCGCGGCTACCTGGGCCGCCCGGGGCTGACCGCCGAGCGCTTCGTGGCAGACCCCCTCGGCGGAGGGGAGCGCCTCTACCGCACCGGCGACCTGGTGCGCCGCGACGCCGACGGCCTGCTGGAGTACGTCGGCCGCGCCGACTCCCAGGTCAAGATCCGGGGCTTTCGGATCGAACCAGGGGAGATCGAGGCCGCCCTGCTCGACCAGGACGGCGTCTCCCAGGCCCTGGTCACCGTCCGCGAGGACGCCCCGGGCGCGCGCGTTCTGGTCGGCTACGTCGTCGGCGCCGCCGACACCGGCGTCCTGCGCGAACGCCTGGCAGACCGCCTGCCCGGCTACATGGTCCCCACCGCCGTCGTGGCCCTGGACGCGCTGCCCCTGACCGCCAACGGCAAGGTCGACCACCGCGCCCTGCCCGCGCCCGCCGTCGGCTCCGCCGCCGACCACGTCGAACCGCGCGGGGAAGCCGAGCGCGCCGCCGCCGAGGAGTTCGCCGCGGCCCTGGGCCTGGAGCGGGTCGGAGCCCGCGACGACTTCTTCGCCCTGGGAGGCGACTCCATCCTCGCCGCCCGCGTGGCCTGGCGCCTGGGCGAGCGTCTGGGCACCGGCCTCGACCCGCGCGCGCTGTTCCGCCACCCCACCCCCGAGGGCGTCGCCACGGCCGGGGGCGCCGGGCGCCGCGAGGAACCCGTCACCCCGGCCGGGCGCGGCCGACCGCTGCCGCTGTCGGCGGCCCAGCGCCGCCTGTGGTTCCTGCACCAGCTCGACGGCGACAGCGCCGAGTACCACACCGGAAGCGCCTTCCGCCTGCGCGGACCGCTCGACGTGCCCGCGCTCGGCCGCGCCCTGGAACTGCTCCAGCGGCGCCACGAGGCACTGCGCACCACCTACGACACCGTCGACGGCGAACCCGTCCAGCACGTGCGCGAACCCCGCGCCGACCTGCTCACCGTGCGCGAGATCCCCCCCGCCGACCCGGCCGACCGCGAGCGGGAGCTGCAGCGGCACCTGCTGCGCGAGGTGGACGCCCCCTTCGACCTCGTGGCGGGACCGCCCACCCGCGCACTGCTGCTGCGCCTGGACGAGCGGGAACACGTCCTGGTCCTGAGCACCCACCACATCGCCTGCGACGGCTGGTCGGTCGACCTGCTCCACCGCGACCTCGCCGCCTACTACCGGGCCGCCGTACGCGGCGAGGAGCCCGACACCCGCGCCCAGACCGACTACGCCGACTTCGCCGTCTGGGAGCAGGGCCGCTGGGAGGGGACCGAGGCCCGGCGCCGCCTGGAGTACTGGGCGAGCGTCCTGGAGGACGTACCCCCGCTGGCCGTGCCCACCGACCGGCCCCGACCCGCCCGGCGCACCACCGCCGGGGCCGTGCACCGCACCCGCCTGACCCCCGACCAGCTCCGGGGCCTGCGCGCGCTGGGCGGCGCGTGCGGCGCCACGCTCTTCGCGACCCTGGCCGCCCTGACCCAGGCCGTGCTCTCGGCCGCGTCGGGTTCGGCAGACGTCGCCCTGGGCGCGGCCTCCGCCGGACGCGACCACCCCCAACTCGAGGACGTGGTCGGCTTCTTCGTGAACCCGGTCGTGCTCCGCTCGCGCCTGCGCCCGGGCACCACCGCTGCCGAGTTCGTCGACCAGGTGCGCGCCGAGGCCGACGCCGCCCTCGCCCACGAGATGCCCTTCGACCGCGTCGTCGACGCCCTGGTCACCGAGCGCGACCCCTCCCGGGGCCCCCTGTTCCAAGCGCTGATGGTGCTCCAGAACGCCCACACCGGCGGACTGGAGCTGGAGGGCCTGCGCGCCGAGGAGGTCGACCTGCCGCGCACCGCCGCCCTGGCCGACCTGGTCTTCGAGTACGCCGAACGCGACGGCGCCCTGCGCCTGTCGGTGGAGTACAACACCGACCTGTACGACGCCGGACGCGTGGCGGCCCTGGCCGACACCCTGTCCCGGCTGGCCGACGCCGCCGTCGCCGACCCCGGCCTGGACCTGGCCGCCCTGGACCTGCGGCCCGAGGCCGAACGCGCCCTCCTGGACTCCTGGGAGCACGCGCCCGCCCGGGGCGGGCCCGCGTCCGTGACCGCGGCGTTCGCCGAGCAGGCCGCCCGCACCCCCCGCGCCCCGGCCCTGGTCGGCGACTTCCCGGCGCTGACCTACGCCGAACTGGACGCCCGCTCCACCGACCTGGCCCGCCTGCTGCGGGCCTGGGGGGTGGGCACGGAGGACGCCGTGCCGCTGCTGCTGGAGCGGGGGCCGCACGTGGTCACCGCGATGCTCGCGGTGCTGCGCGCCGGGGGCGCCTACGTCCCCGTGCACCCCGAGGACCCGGCCGAACGCGTGGCCTGGACGCTCGCACGCACCGGCGCGCGCGTCATCGTCACCGACACCGCCTCGCGCTCCCGCCTGCCCGAGGGCGCCGACGCGCGCGTGCTGGTCCTGGACGGACACGGCCCCTACCCGACCGTGCGGACCGAGGACCCCCTGCCCGGGGCAGACCCGCGCGCGCTGGCCTACGTCATGCACACGTCCGGTTCCACCGGAGAGCCCAAGGGCGTGGCGGTCACGCACGCCGACGTGGTGGCCCTGGCCCGCGACTCCCGGTGGGGCGGGGGGCGCAACGAGCGCGTGCTGTTCCACTCCTCGCACGCCTTCGACGCCGCCACCTACGAGATCTGGGTACCGCTGCTGCGCGGCGGAGCCGTGGTCGTCGCGCCGCCCGGGCGCATGAGCGCCGAGGAGTTCGGCGCGCTGGCCCGCCGACACCGGATCACCTCGACCTTCGTCACCGCCGCGCTGTTCAACCTCTACGCCGCCCAGGACCCCTCCTGCTTCGCACCGCTGCGCGAGGTCATCACGGGGGGCGAGGCCGCCAGCCCGGCGAGCGTGCACCGGGTGCTGCGGGCCTGTCCCGCCACCGCTGTCGCCAACGGGTACGGGCCCACCGAGACCACCACCTTCGCCGCCCACCACCGCGCCGCGCGCACCGCCGAACCGGTGCGAACCGTGCCCGTCGGCACGCCCCTGGACGGCATGCGCGCGCGGGTGCTCGACACCCTCCTGCGCCCGGTACCACCGGGCGCGGTCGGGGAACTCTACGTGGGCGGGGCCGGAACGGCCCGCGGCTACCTGGGCCGCCCGGGGCTGACCGCCGAGCGCTTCGTGGCCGACCCGGCAGGAGACGGTGGACGGCTCTACCGCACCGGCGACCTGGTGCTGTGGAACGCGGCCGGGGAGCTGGAGTACGTCGGCCGCGCCGACTCCCAGGTCAAGATCCGGGGCTTTCGGATCGAACCCGGCGAGGTCGAGGCCGCTCTGCTCGACCAGGACGGCGTCGCCGAGGCCGTCGCCCTCGTGCGCGCCGCACCCGGCGGCGGGCGCAGGCTCCTCGCCTACGCCGTGCCCTCGAACGGGGAGGCGGACGAGGGGGCCGCCGAGGAGTGGCGCCGCGCCCTGGCCCGCGTCCTGCCCGGCTACATGGTGCCCGCCGCCGTCGTGGCCCTGGACGCCCTGCCCCTGACCGCCAACGGCAAGGTGGACCGCGGCGCCCTGCCCGACCCCGGGCACGGCGGGGAGCACACCGCCCCCCGCAACGGCACCGAACGCGTCCTGGCCGAGGTGTTCGCCTCCGTCCTGGCCGTGGAGCGCGTGGGCGTCCACGACGACTTCTTCGCCCTGGGCGGCGACTCCATCCTCAGCATCCAGATGGTCTCCCGGGCCCGCCGGGCCGGTGTGGAGCTGAGCAGCCGCGACGTCTTCTCCCACCCCAGCGTCGCCGCCCTGGCCGGGGTGGCGCGGGTGCGGCGGCCCGGCGCGTCCGGCGCCGGACCGGTGAGCGGCCCGCTCACCGCCACGCCCGTCATGGGCTGGTTCGACCGCACCCACCCCGTGGCCCCAGACCACTTCGCCATGTCCGTGCTGCTCGACCTCGCCCAGCCCCTGGAGCCGCGCGCCCTGCGCACCGCCCTGGCCGCCCTCGCCGACCACCACGACATGCTGCGGCTGCGCCGCGACGGCGACGGCCCGCGCGTGGCCGAACCCGGCACGGCCGCCCCGCCGCTGAGCGTGGTCGACCTGTCCGGGCACGGACCCGGACGGGCCCGCGACCTGGCAGAGGAGAGCGTCCGGGCCGCACACAGCGGCCTCGACCTGGCCCGGGGCCCCGTCTTCGCCGCCGTCCTGCTCGACTCCGGCCCCGAGGGCTCCCGGCTGCTGCTGACCGCCCACCACCTCGTCGTGGACGGGGTGTCCTGGCGGGTGCTGCTGGAGGACCTGGCCACCGCCTACCGCCAGGCCGCCGAGGGCGCGCCCGTGGACCCGGGGCCGCGCACCACGCCCTTCTCCGTCTGGGCCGACCGCCTGGCCCGGCACACCGCCGAGGGGGCCTTCGACGCCGAACTCGACACCTGGGCCGAGGTAGCCGCCACCCGCGCCGAACCGCCCCGCGACCTCCCGGGCCGGGGCAACGGCCTGGTGCGCGACCAGGAGGTGGTCACCGCCGGGTTGTCCGAGGAGGACACCCGCCGCCTGCTGGCCGAGGCGCCCGCGGCCTTCCGCACCCGCGTCAACGACCTGCTGCTGGCCGCCCTGGGCCGGGTGCTGTGCGAGTGGACCGGCTCCGCGCGCGTGCCCGTGGACCTGGAGGGCCACGGCCGCGAGGACCTGTTCGAGGACCTGGACACCTCGCGCACCGTGGGCTGGTTCACCACGGTGTTCCCCGTCGTGCTCACCGGCCGGCCCGACCGGACCGAGCGGATCCGCGCCACCAAGGAGATGCTGCGCGCGGTCCCCGGCAACGGCCTGGGCTACGGCGCCCTGCGCCACCTGGGCACGCCGGAGCAGCGGGCCCGCCTGGATGGCGATCCCGCGCCCGGCGTGAGCTTCAACTACCTGGGCCGCTTCGACACCGACTCCGGCCGGGGCGCCCTGCACACCGCGCTGCGGCTCAACCCCGGCGGCGAGCACTCCCCGGACGAGGAGCGCGCCCACTCGGTCGAGGTGGTGGGCCGCTTCGAGGGCGAACGCCTGGTCTTCGACTGGTACCACGCCACCACCGTCCACGGCACCGCCACCGTGCGCCGCCTCGCCGAGGCAATGGCCGCCGAACTCGCCGCGCTGGTCGAGCACTGCCTGGACCCCGCCCACGGCGGGGCCACCCCCTCCGACTTCCCGCTCGTGCGCCTGGAGCAGGCCGAGGTCGACCGCCTCGTCGGCGACGGCCGCGACGTCCAGGACGTGTGGCCGCTCACCCCCATGCAGCAGGGCATGTTCTTCCACTCCGCCCTGGAACCCGACTCCGCCTCCTACCTGGAGCAGGTCGTCGTGGACCTGGACGGCGTGGACGACCCCGGGGCCCTGGGCCGCGCCTGGCGGCGGGTGGTCGCGGCCACCCCCGTCCTACGCGCCCGCGTGGCCTGGGAGGGGCTGTCCGAACCGGTCCTGCTCGTGCACCGCGCCGTCCCCGTCGAGGTGGCGCACCTGGACCTGCGCGGCGCGGCGGAGGACGAGCGCGAGCGGGCCCTGGCCGACCACCTGGCCGAGGACGCCGCCCGGGGCGTGGACCCCGTCCGCGATCCGCTCCTGCGCGTGGCCCTGCTGCGCACCGGCGACGCCTCCGTGCGCCTGGTGTGGACCTTCCACCACCTCGTCCTGGACGGGTGGAGCCTGCCCCTGGTCATGGAGGACGTCCTGGCCGCCTACCGGGGCGGCGTCCCGGCCGCGCGCCCCGACTACCGGGAGTACCTGCGCCGCCTGGCCGGACGCGACGCCGAGGAGGGGCACGCCTTCTGGCGGGGCGTACTGGAGGGCGTCACCGAGCCCACGCCGCTGCCCTACGACCGGCCGCCCGCCGCACTGCGCTCCGCCCGCTCCAGCGCCCGCAGCGAGGCCGTCCTCGCACCGGAGCGGGCCGGTGCCGTGCACGCCTTCGCCCGCGCCCACGGCCTGACCGTCAACGCCGTGGTCCAGGGCGCGTGGGCCCTGCTCCTGTCGGCCTACTCGGGGCGGGCCGACGTCGTCTTCGGCGCCACCACCTCGGGCCGCCCCGACGACATGCCCGGGGTGGAGGCCGCGGTGGGCCTGTTCATCAACACCCTGCCGGTGCGCGCGGCGGTGGACCCCGCCGAGCCCGTGGCCCGTTGGCTGCGCCGCCTCCAGGAGGACCAGGCGCGCTCGCGGGCCCAGGACCACCTGTCGCTGGCGCGCGTGCAGGCCGAGGCGGGACTGCCCGGGGACACCCCGCTCTTCGACAGCGTCGTGGTGTTCGAGAACTACCCCGTGGACGAGGCCGCGGCCGCCGAACACGGGCTGCGGGTCCGGTTCGTCAACGCGGTGGAGGCCACCAACTACCCGCTCGCGCTGAGCGCCTACGCCTCCGGCGGGCTGCGCCTGGTACTCGGCCACGACCCGGCGTGCTTCGACGCCGCGACCGCGGACCGTCTGCTGGGCGACCTGGAGCGCATCCTGGTCTCGCTCACCGAGGACCCCGAACGCCCGCTGGGGCGGGTGGCCGGGGCCGACCCGGCCCGGTCGCTGGCCCTGGCCGACGGTGGCGGCGAGGAGCCGCCCGCCGCCACCGTCACCGCCCTGTTCGCGGAGCGGGCCGCCCGCCACCCCGAGGCGACCGCCCTGGTCGGCGCGGACGGCGAGTGGACCTACGCCGAGCTGGACGCCGAGGCCGACCGGGTCGCCGACCGCCTGGCCGCGCTGGGTGTGGGAGCGGAGTCCCGGGTGCTGCTGCTCATGCCGCGTTCGCCGCGGGTGGTGGCCGCGATGCTCGGCGTCCTGCGCACGGGGGCGGCCTACGCGCCGCTGCACGAGACCGTTCCGGCGGAGCGGGTCGCCTCCCTGGCCCGCGCGCTGGGCGCGCGCGTGGCCGTGGCCGACCCCGGCACGGCCGACCGCTGCGCGGACGTGGAGGCGGTGGTGGGCTACGCCGCCGACGGCACGCTGTCCGGTGCGGGCGAGGGCGCGGAGGCCACGGTCCGACGGGACCCGGTGCACGGGCACACCGCCGCCTACGTCATGTTCACCTCGGGCTCCACGGGCACGCCCAAGGGCGTGGTGGTCGACCACCGGGCCGTGGTCGCCCTCAGCGCCGACTCCCGCTGGCGCGAGGGCCACGACAGGGTGCTGTTCCACTCCCCGCACGCCTTCGACGCCGCCACCTACGAGGTCTGGGTTCCGCTGCTCAACGGCGGGACCGCGGTGGTCGCGGACGGGCCGGTCTCCGCCGACGCCCTGCGCGAGCACACCGCCCGGCACGGGGTGAGCGCGGTCTTCCTCACCACCGCCCTGTTCAACCTCTTCGCCCAGCAGGACCCGGAGTGCTTCGCGGGGCTGCGCGAGCTGTGGACCGGCGGTGAGGCCGCCGACCCGGCCTCCCTCGCCCGCGTGCGCCGGACGTGCCCCGACACAGAGCTGGTGCACGTGTACGGACCCACCGAGGCCACCACCTTCGCCACGTGCACCCCGCTGAGCGCGGAGGAGGCCGACGCCGGGCACTGCCCGATCGGCCGCCCCATGGACGCCACCGGCGCCCACGTCCTGGACGGCGCCCTGCGCCCGGTCCCGCCCGGCGCCGTGGGCGAGCTGTACCTGTCCGGGCCGGGGACGGCGCGCGGTTACGACGGCCAGCCCGGGCTGACCGCCGAGCGCTTCGTGGCCGACCCCTTCGGCGACGGCGGGCGGCTCTACCGCACCGGCGACCTGGTGCGCTGGTCCGGCGAGGGGCGCCTGGTCTTCGTGGGCCGCGCGGACGGCCAGGTGAAGCTGCGCGGGTTCCGCATCGAGACGGGCGAGGTGGAGGCCGCCCTGCTGCGCGGGCCCGGGGTCGCCCAGGCCGTGGTCCTGGTGGCCGAGGCCCCCACCGGCGGACGCCAGCTCGTCGCCTACGTCACCGGAGGGGAGGCGGACGCCGAGCTGGTGCGCGAAAGCCTGTCCCGCGAACTGCCCGCCTACATGGTGCCCGCGGCCGTCACCGTGCTGGAGGCGCTGCCGCTCAACGCCAACGGCAAGGTGGACCGCGCCCGCCTGCCCGAACCCGCCTGGGCGCGCGCCGCCGCGCCCGTGCACGTCGAGCCGAACACCCCCACCGAGGAGGCCGTGGCCGAAGTGTGGGGGCGCACCCTGGGGCTGGAGCGCATCGGCCGCGACGACAACTTCTTCGACATCGGCGGCGACTCGGTGCGCAGCCTCCAGGTGGTGCGCGAGGTCGAACGCCTGCTGGACGTCACGGTGCCCACCCGGCTGCTGTTCGACCACCAGACGGTTCGCGCCTACGCCGAGGCGGTGGAGGACGTGCTGCTGGAACAGATGTGACGCGGGACCCGGGCACCGCCGACCGGCGTCGGCCGTGGCGGCTCAGCACCCGGGGCCGCCCGGTGCACGGGAGGTGTTCCGGCGCGGAAGTAGGCGCCCCGGCGGCCTCAGCGGGCGCGGCGCGCCCGACCCCGCACTCCGGGCAGGGCCACGTGCCCCTTGGTGACGAGGTGGAACCGCTCCAGGCCGGGGCACTGTACCTGCACCACGACGGTGCCGTGCTCAAGCTCCCTCAGCGGGTGCGCCGCGACGCGGTGCCCGGCCGCCGTCAGCCGTTCCACGACGGCGGCCCGCTGGAGGGGCACGCCGGTGCCGGGCGGCACGGTCTCGGGCGGCACCGCACCCGGCGGCGCCTCGCCGATCCGGTCGGCGAAGTCCAGCATGGCGCAGGCCAGGAGACGTGGGTGTCCGGCGAGCCTGACGCCGACCCCGGCCGCGACGTCGTGGTCGGCGACCAGCCGCGCGAACGGCCCCGACGCGTCCGTGGCCGCCGACTGCTCGGCCACGACCCGGGCGAGCAGTTCGCCCTGGACGAACTCGGTGACGGCGCGTTCCGCGGCGAGTTCGCCCGAAAGGGAGGCGCCGAGCCCGTAGCGGTGGTCCGGTGCGCCGCCCCGGCGTTCGGGGGCGTAGGCCATGACCACGGGCACGCCGATGTCGGTGGTCAGGTCGAGCAGGACCACCGGGCCGCCGACGAGGTCGCGGGCGCGGTCCAGGTGGGCGCGCAGGCGGCCGGGCAGCGCATCGCGGGGCACGCGCGCGGGCATGGGGCCGCCGTCGTAGACCGAGCGCAGCAGGAACAGCGAGAACGCGTCGCGCTCCACCCACTCGTTCAGGGCGTGCAGGAGCGCCTCGTCGCGGGTGGCACCGATCGCGCAGCCGGAGTTGACGCTGTAGGACATCGCCGAGCGGTACTCGGCGGTGTCGCCGAGGGCGCGGCGCACCCGCGCCGCCTCCCCGCCGGGCACCGGGTACCACGGCGCCCAAAGGAACACGGGGACGTCGACCGGCGGGCCGCCGTCGAGCCCCTCGTGGCGCACGCAGGCCACCCGTGCTTCCCGCTGCGCGGCCACGTCGCGGACCGCCCGGTCGGCGGCGAAGGGCCCCTCGGCCAGTTCCGCGGCCCGCACCAGGCGCACCGGCAGCGCTTCCAGGACGGTGGGGCCGGTGAACGCGTGCTCCAGGGCCTCGAACTGGGCGCCGACGCGCGCGGGAAGGCCGGGGCCCTTGCCCGCGCCGAGCCCGTAGGGGACCTCGGAGCCTTCGGCGTCCCACAGCCCGCACTGGACGGCGGTCGGGTCGCGGTCGTCCAGCACCCGGTGGCGGGCGCTCCAGCCGAGGGCGTCCACCTCGGCGCGGACCCGCCGCTCCGCCTCCTCCAGGGTGAGTTCGCGCTCCCGGGTTCCGGACCAGCTTCCGGAACCCGGCCCGGGGAGCGGGGAGGTCCGCTCCCCGGACGCGGGGATCCACGCGGATCGCGTCACCGCGCTACTCCGCGGTCTCCTCGTCCAGTTCCTCGACGGCCGGGGCGATCTCGTCCGCGCTGTCCAGCGGGGCGGTCCACTCGTATCCTGCGCAGGCCATGGTGCGGCTCCTAGGCGATAGACACACGGGGCGCGCACGGGGTTGTCCGCGCCCCCGTTCTGCCTACCCCGTGAGGTGACGCCTGTCACTCGAAAAACGGAAGAAACAACCGATCCGCCGGTTTCGGTACGGGGTCCCGCGACCCGGGGGTGCGTCCGCCCGCCGTGGGTGGCACACTCACGCCATGGCCGACGCCCCGCCCCGACCCCCCGACCCAGCCGCCCGTGTCGACGCCTGGCTCAACGGAGCCTGGGCGCTCGCGGCGCTCGCCGCAGCAGCGGAGGGCGCGCCGCTGTCGCGGGAACAGGGCAGGCTGCTGGCCGCCGCCGGGTGCGCGGAGCCCGACGGCGACGGGTGGCGGCTGCTCCCTGCCTACCGCGACGTCCTCGCGGGCTCGGCCGGGCCCTCCGCCTTCCCGCGCAGGGTCGCGCGGCAGTTATCCCAGGCCGCCGACGCCGCCTTGGGCGAGCAGGACCGCGCGGAGGAGGACGACGCGGCCCTCCTGGCCGAGGGCACGGCCTCGGGACGGCGGATGGCGGACTTCCTGGACCTGCTGGAGGAGCGCGTCGCGGGGTTCGGCGACCTCCTCGGCCGGGACGGCCTGCGCTTCCTCGACGCGGGAACCGGGATCGGCGCCATCGCGGCCGCCGTCCTGGAGCGCGTCCCCGGCTCCCGAGCGGTCGGGCTCGACGTCCAGCCCCGGGCGCTGCGCCTGGCCGAGCGCCACCTGTCCGGACGCGGGCTGCGCGACCGCGTCGAGCTGCGCCTGCTCGACGTGGCCGAACTGTCCGAACCCGGGGCCTACGACCTGGCCTGGCTCCCCCTGGCGGCACTCCCGCCCGACGCCGTCGCGCGGGCGCTGCCGCGCGTGCGCGAGGCCCTGCGCCCCCGGGCGTGGCTGCTCACCGCGACCGTGCTGCGCGACGACCCCGGCGACGCCCCGGACGGCGGGATGCGCGACGCGGTGGTGCGCTGGCGGATGTCCCGCAGCCGGATCACCCCCTGGGGGCCGCGGGAGGCGGCGCGCGAACTGGCCGCCGCGGGCTACCGGGACGTGCGGCGGGTGGCCGCGTCCGAACCCGCCCTCACCCTGCTCGTCGCCCGCACGCCCTGAACCGCGAGCCCCCAGCCGGGGCCGCCCCGCACACGCACCGCTCGCCGTCCGCGCGCCGCTCGCCGTGTACCTCCCCGTGCCTCAGCCCGTGCCGAGGTAGCCGTTCGGGTCGAGCACGTACTTGCTGGCCGCGCCCTCGTCGAAGGCCCGGTACCCCTCGGGGGCCTCCTCCAGCGGGATCGCCACGGCGTTGACCGCCTCGGCGATGCGCACCCGGTCGTGGAGGATCGCCTCCATCAGCTCCCGGTGGTACTTCATGACCGGGCACTGGCCGGTGAAGAAGGCGTGCGACTTCGACCAGCCCAACCCGATCCGGACCGACAGGGACCCCTCCTTTGCGGCCTCGTCGGACGCGCCGGGGTCGCCGGTCACGTACAGGCCCGGGATCCCGACGGACCCTCCGGCCCTGGTCACGGCCATCGCGGTGTTGAGCACGCTGGCGGGAGCCTCCTTCGAGGCGCCCTCGCCCGTCCCGTGCGCCTCGAAGCCGACCGCGTCCACCGCGCAGTCCACCTCGGGGACGCCCAGGATCCGCTCGATCCGCCCGGCGAGGTCCCCCTCGGCCACGTTCACCGTCTCGCACCCGAAGCTGCGGGCCTGCGCCAGCCGCTCCTCCTTCATGTCCGCGACGATCACCACCGCCGCGCCGAGCAGCCGGGCCGACGCGGCGGCGGCCAGCCCCACGGGCCCGGCCCCCGCGACGTAGACGCTCGACCCCACGCCCACGCCAGCGGTGACGCAGCCGTGGTAGCCGGTCGGGAAGATGTCCGAGAGCATCGTCAGGTCCAGGATCTTCTCCATCGCCTGCTCGCGGTCGGGGAACGCGAGCAGGTTCCAGTCCGCGTAGGGCACGAGCGCGTACTCGGCCTGTCCGCCGACCCAGCCGCCCATGTCGACGTAGCCGTAGGCCGAGCCCGGCCGGTCCGGGTTCACGTTCAGGCAGATCTCCGTGCGCCGCGCCTTGCAGTTGCGGCAGCGCCCGCAGGAGATGTTGAACGGGACCGAGACGAGGTCGCCGACCTTGACGAACTCCACGTCGGGGCCGGTCTCGACCACCTCGCCGGTGATCTCGTGGCCCAGGACCAACCCTTCCGGCGCGGTGGTGCGCCCCCGCACCATGTGCTGGTCGCTGCCGCAGATGTTGGTGGCGACGACCTTCAGGATCGCCCCGTGCGGCACCTCGCGCCCGACGTTGGCCGGGTTGACCCCGGGGCCGTCCTTGACGACGAACTCGGGGTAGTCGATGTCCTCGACCTCGACCCGGCCCGCGCCCCTGTACACCACACCCCTGTTGCCGGTCATGTCCTTCCCACCTCTCCGCCCCCGGGAGGGGGCACTTTCCCCTCTGGTTTCCGGTCGGGGCGAGGAGCAACCGGACACGGCGTGTCTATCCGGATTCTTTGCCGGATCGGGGTGCGCGGAGGAGGTGACCGGTAGGGGCCGTTGCCCGACGGGGCGGAGACCGGGGCGGCGATTCGTACGCACCGGCGTATCCGAGTAGGCCGGGCGGTGTCTGAACCGGTACCATTTCCCAGGGACGCGGCCGGGACCACGGTCGCGGCAGCCCGCCAGCGTAGCTCAATTGGCAGAGCAATCGCCTTGTAAGCGATAGGTTAGGGGTTCAAGTCCCCTCGCTGGCTCTCACATGGTCTGACCTGGGGAGACGCCCGGTCAGCCGCCCCGGCGGCAATCGCCCGCGGCGGCTCCTGCCCGCCCCGGGACGGGCGCGACGGCACCCCCCCGCGTCGCACACCGACGCTGACGGGAGTGCTGACGCGCCGCGCTCCGAGCCCGTACGCGGTTGGGAGTTGCTCGCGCAGGGGACCTCCGGCCGTGGCTGGCGCTGCCCTCATCGGTGCGGTCGGACCGCCTCCCGGCTCCGCCGCAGAACCCCCGTCTTCCGGCGAACTCGGTCCGCCCCCGCACCTGGCTCGCCGGGGCCCGGGAGGCCGGCGCCGCGGACGGCGCCCCCCGGCCGATCCGGCCGCCCGGTTCCGGACGGTCCGTTCCGAAATCAAGGGCGTTGACACCGTCCTACCTACTGGTAGGAGTGCGTGGCCCGGCTCCCGTCCAGGGGAGAGGGCGCGGACTGTCGGAGGGACCGGCCAAGGTGGCGGTGGCCGCCTCCGCCGCACCCGGGCGGACGCCCACCGCCGACCCCGACACGATGGAGACCCCCATGCCCGGCCGCCTCACCCCGGCCCGCTTCGTCGACCTCTACGACCTGGGCGCCAGACCGCACATCCTCGCCTACCGAACCTCCGTCGGCGACCGGCGGCGCCGGGAGTGGCTGATCGAAGCCGGGCTCCTCGCTCCGTGCGATCCCCCCGTCCGCGGCTACGCCTTCCGCGTCACGGAGGCGGGTCTGGCAGCGCTGCGCGAGCACCTGGACTACCTGGAGGAGCGCGAGTCCCAGGGGCTGCCGCACCGCTCCGGGGACGAGTACGGCATCCAGCGAGGGGTCCTGGCCTCCCGTGCCGGGCTGGACGCGGCTCTGGCGCGGCGCGCACGGGGCGAGGCCGCGCCCGTTGAGGCGGCGGGCAGGGAGTGGTGGGGCGGGCAGGGGACACCGGCGTGGGAGGGCTCGCCCCCCGAGGTGCTCCGGGCGGTTGCCGTGCTGCGGGCGGCCGGGCACGCGCCCGTGGACTGGACGGCGGTGGGGGAACCCAGGGGCTTCTACGTGGAGCCGCGCGGGCGGCTCCTGTACGTGTACCACGGCGAGGCCCGACGCACGCAGCGGGAGGACGGGGGGTGGTTCACCGAGGAGATCGGCGCCTACGCGGACGCGCTGCGCGCCGCCGGGTGGCGGGTGGAAGCGGACACGGGCCGGTGCGCGCACGTGGGGGTGCCCGGCTCAGACCGAGGGTGAGCCCGCTCCGAGCCGGGGCGCCCGGAGGAAGAAGACGACACCGGTGGGAGGGGCGGCCAGGATTCCGGTGCCCAGACGGGCATCCGGTTCGGGTCCGCTCGCGCTCCCGTCGCCGCTCCCAGCGTCGATGTGCGGGGGCGTCGCGCCGTGTGCTCCATGGGCCGCGACGGCCAGGCCCGTTGGGGCTACGACTCGGACCGTGCCTGGAAGCAACGCACCCTCGCCGAGGAGGACCGCGTGAGCCCCGCGCACGCGGGGATGGACCTGCGATCAATGAGACGGCGATCAGCCTCGGCGAGTGAGCCCTGCGCACGCGGGGACGGGCCGAACCGGCTGTCATGGTGGCGGTGCGCCTGGGAGTGAGACCCACGCATATGCCGAACCCAGAGGTCGTTGACGGCTTCACTTCCGGTGAGGCACCCCCTGTCAGGGGTGCCGTCACCGACCAGCCATCCGGACAGACTCGGACGGCCCCGCCCGGCAGGCAAGGCCGTCTCCTTCACAGTCCCTGGAAGGGATCCTCCTCAGGTGCGGGCGTCTCGTCCCCGACCTGGTGCTCCGGAGCCTCGGGCAGCCATTCCGGGTCCTCCTCCTCATCGACCTGCGCCGTCAGCCGGATCAACTGGAGGCCGTCGAAGTCCAGCACCTGCCGTCGCCGCTCGCCCGCCGTGAGCACGACGTAACCCTGCTCGTTGTCGGCGGTGTGCAGGCATACCGCGGCGCCGTCTCCCACCGACGCGCTCACGGCGGACCACAGCTCCTGGCGCACCCGAGCGTTCATCGTGCCGACGTACAGGCCCGCGTCAGGTTCGGTCATCCACCGGGACAGGGCACCGCGCACCCGGTCCGGGACCGCGGTCGTGGCGATCACCACCATCGACCCCATCAGCGACCCTCCACCGCGTAGTTGACTCCGCCCGAGACCGCGCCGGCGGTGGGGTCCCACAGGTCGACCACTCGCCACCGCAGCGGCGTCGCCTCCGCGCCCTCGTCTTCGTCCTCGTCCTCGATGTTCGGGTCGAGCAGGGCCTGGATGTCCCGCACCATACGCGGGATCATCCTGTAGAGCTGCAGTTCGGTCCGCAACAGCGTCCGGGCCCGCCCCTCGGGATTCTCGGCCGCATGCAGGGAGAACGCCAGCGGGATCGTGGTCTGCGCCTTGTAGAGGTCGGCGATGTCGTAGACGAACGACTGCTGCTTCCCGGAGTGCACGAAGCCCAGGGCGGGGGAGCAGCCCAGGTGGGCGATCACCGAGTGCACCACCCCGTACAGGGCCGCGTTCCCCGCCGACAGGGCCTTGTTCACCGGGTTCTGTCCGTCCCAGTCGGCCGGGTCGTAGTTGCGCTTGAACGGCTTCACCCGGTGCTTGGTCGCCAGACTCCTGTACAGCGCCTTCATGCGCTGCCCCTCCAGGGCCCTCAGACGCTCGATGCCGGTGCCCTCCTCCACCTCCTCCCCGAACCGCATTTCGTACATGCGCCGGGCCACGGCCAACCGTGCCGTGTCGTCGGCGTAGGCCCGCACCTGCCGGTCCAGCCACGCGGTGGTGCGGCTCTCGGGCATCAGACTTCCGTAGTGCAGAATGCCGCCCGACCCGCAGCAGACCACCGTCGTGCCGTGCCGCATGAACGTCGCCAGCGCGGGTGAGGTGATGGAGGTGCCCGGCCCGAGCAGCAGGCAGGCAAGGGAGGCCGTCGGGATCTGTACCCGGTGCACGGTGCCCGCTCCTGCGGCGACCTCGGCGCACACCCCGGTGTCGGTCTGCACGATCCGGCAGATGTCCGCATACAGGAACGACAGGTTGTCCGACACCTTCGGCAGCATCGCCAGGGTCGGTCGGGCCAGCGCCTTGCGCGCCTGTGACCCGTTCGTCTCCGTCACCGGCCTCACCACTCCGCCGAGGCGAGGCTGAGCATTCCGCAGCCGAACGACTTGCCCCGGCCCACGCCCTCGACCACGGCCTTGCGCACCGCCTCCGGGTCGTTGACCACCGCGTGGCCGTCGAACCGGGTCATGTGCAGGCGCACCCTGCGTTTTCCGTTCCTGCCCGGGTCCAGGGCCGGGCCTAGACCGGTGCTCAGCACCTCGTGCAACTCCAGCCCGTGGCGTTCGGCGCGGTCGCGCCACCACTGGTCGGCGTCGGCGCCGTACAGAGGCCGCGTGTAGGCGTTCACCCCCGGCCGGGCGCGGTCGCCGAGACGCTCGGCGTTCTTCTCCGACTTGCCGAGCCTCTTGCTCGGGGTGGCCGCCAGACGGTAGCGCACCTCTTTCCCCTTCACCAGTCCGTCGAGGAAGGGTGTCAGGTCGCGCTCGGCGGCCTCGCCGATTCCGCCAGCGAGCTGGGCCAGGTCGAGCCGGTCGTGGCTCTGGACGAGCAGGACCGGCCCGGTGCGGCCCTCGTCCAACCGAAAGAGCAGGCCGGTGTGCTGGCGGGGCGAGGGTATGCGCCCTTCGCCCAGGCGGGGCGAGACCAGGCTGATGAGCAGCCGGTGTACTTCTCCGGCGTTGGCGAAGGCTGCGCGGGCTCGTCGCGAGGACAGGTCGGGGGTGATCTTCGTGAGCCAGGTCAACGGTGCTCCTTGACGTAGGCCAACAGGCGTTCCTGGTACTGCCGGATGCTGTCCGAGACCAGCTCCGCGGACAGCGCGGTCCTCTCCACCCGGACCTCCCGGCTCGTGTACCGGCGGTGTGCCGAAGCGAAGGAGCGGGGGACGTCGTTGAGGACGGTTCTGCCGTCGGCGGTGGTGTCACCGGACGAGACCTGCTCGGAGACCAGTTCGACCTCGACGGTCTCCTGCCCTTCCGGGACACGGCGGCGCGGCAACGGCACCGCGGTGCGCAGCTCGTGTTCGGGGTCGGGGGCCTGGACCCGCAGCACCAGCAGGGGATCGGGGACGAACGAGCGCCGCCCCAGGTAGGTCTGCCAGTGGGGGGACAGCAGTGAGCGCCCGATGTCCTCGCTCCCGGGGCCGGTGACGGCCACGGTGAACACCGCGTCGGCCAGGTAGGCCCGCCGGGTGACGATGGTGGTGGCGCCCTCCGGGCGTCGCTTCCCCTCGGCGGTGGGCACCGTCCGCTCGCGGGGAAGGCCACCGCCGACCGTGTGGAAGTCGGTCATACGGACGCCGTGCGCGTCGACGCGCACGAGCAGCCTCAGCTCGTCGTAGCGTTCCAGGCCCTCGTCCCGGCCCACGCCCTGGGCGGCGGCGAACATGCCCACCAGACCGGACCGGCTGGGGAAGGCCAGGGTGTCGCGTTCCCCGAACGCGCTGTGCTCCCCCCAGCTCTGCATCGGTCCGGCCAGGCGCAGCAGCAGACCGCTCACGACCCGTCCCCGGGGTAGGCGGCGGCCACGGCGGTCTCGACCAGCTTCGGGTAGCCCGTCAGGCGCTCACCGAGGTGCTCGACCGTTTTGTCGTCGATTCCAGCGTGGGCGGAGGACAGGACGGTGTCGGGCCACCAGAGCTGACCGAGTTTTCCGGCGTAGTCGCTGAGCCGGGACACCGAAGCGGGAGCGAACCCCTCCGTTCCGCGTACCGCCGCCTCGAAGGCCGGCGCGTACGACACCGGCCGGTCCGACCGCACCACCACGTGGGCCAAATCGGGCAGGGTCATCGCCGCGGTCGCGTTCTGCTTGCCCGAAGGGACGGTGCCCAGGAACGCGCGCAGGAACTCCGACACCAGCTCACGGGCGGCCGCGGTGTCCCCGTCCAGGTTGCGCAGCAGCCCGGCCAGGTCGATGTTGGCGTAGCGGTAGAACGTGCCGGTGCTGAACTGGCCGACGTTCATGTGGCCGCTGCCTCGGTCGTTCTCCTTGGGGACGTCGTCGACCGCGGTGAAGAAGTCCACCTCCACGCTGGTGCCGTGGGTGGTGAAGGCGTGCGCGAACTGCACGGCTCCGTCCACCTCGGTGGAGGGCAGTTCGGCGAGCATCCGGCCGAACAGGTTGACGGTGGCGTTACGCGAACGCAGCACCGCCACGATGTCGTCGGCGGGGAGAACCCCCTTGGGGGTCTTCTTGGCGGACTCCTTGGCCACGGCCTCACGGTGCTCGTGGGCGATGGCGGCCAGGGCATCCACTGCGGAGACGGGAAGGTAGAAGAGCACGGAGGTCGCCCGTGACTCCCCCTCCTTCTCCTTCTCCAGCTTGATTCCGCCCTTGGCCGCCGACAGGACGATCTGGCGACCGCCCTGCTCGGCCAGGTACGGATCCCAGCCCAGGGCGGTGAGGTGCCCGGCGATCTCCCCGACGATGCGCCGCGTGCGCACCGCCGGGTCGCCCAGGCGCTCCTCGACCCGGTGGCGCACGGTGCGTTTCCAGCTCTGGCTGGAGACGCGGGTGCGCTCGGTGCCGCCGTAGACGACGCTCTTGGGAGAGCCCAGGTCGTCACGGTTGACGTTGGAGTAGGGGAGGGTGTGCAGGACGTGGATGTCCAGGAACGTGGGGGTGCTCATGCTGCGTGGTCCTCGGAGTCGTCGGTGCTGGTGTGCTGGGTCCGGGCTTCTTCGCGCCTGGCCCTCTCGGTCTCGATGGTGCGGTGGTAGCTCTGCACCCACTCCTTGGCCACGGAGTCGCGGTCGGCTCCCCAACGGGCCAGGTCCAGGGCCAGGCGTCCCCAGTCGATGCGGACGTCCTTGTCTCGGGCGTGCAGGATCAGGCGGGGGAGTTGCGCGTGCACCCCGTCGTTGGACTGGCGGCACAGCAGGTGCAGGCGCTCCTCGGTGGTGTCCGCGTTGAGCCAACCCTTGGTGACGGCCATGCCGAGGGCTGCGCCGAGATTGGCGTGCCTCCTCAGCGGGTCGGTAACCCGCTGCTCCGCGCCATCCTCCCCGGGGGTTTCCCGGTCGGCTGGGGAGGCGTCCTGTGGATCCTGCTCAGGGGAGCTCTCGTCGTCCCCCGTGCTGACTCGGTCGCGGGCCTGGCGGGGCTGGGCGGCGATCATCGCGGCCACCCCGTAGAAGGCGCGCTCCACGTCCCTCTCCGGGAACCACCACCGGGCTTTGCCGTCGGACTCGATGGAGGTGAGCAACCGGTCCAGGTAGCGCGCGACGAACCCGTGGACCGGCAGGACCGCCGGGTCCTCGACCCTTTTTCCGCTCGCCCGGCGCAGGACGGCCCGCACGGCGGGCTCGTCGCGCACCCGGTCTTCGAGGTCCTCCGCCATACGGTCAGCGGCGCGAAGGACCTCTCTCGCCTTGCTCATGTCGTCTCTTCTCGGTCGGTGCGGCGGGTGGGCCGCCGCAGGAACAGCAGTCGCCGATGACGTTCCACCACGGCGGCGACGCGGGGGCGGGAACAGTAGGGGCCGGTCACCTCGTCATAGGCGGCCAGTGCCAGGCGGGAGAAGGCGATGCCGGGGCCTTTGGCCTCGGTGTCCATGGCGATCCTCCAGAACTCCGCCTCGGCCTCGGACCAGTACCGGGACAGGCCGCGCCGCAGCCAGGGGCCGGTTCCGGTGTCGGTGCGCCCGGCACCGCCCGAAGGACTGTTGCCCTCCTTCCAGGCGTCGGTCAGGGCGTTCTTGAGGCGCAGCCCCAGGGACTCGGCCGAACGGCGGGCGAGCCGGATCCGGGTGCGTGCCGCGACGGCCTCCTCGGAGGGGGCGTCGGAGTCCTCCAGCCAGCGCAGGACCGCCGGGGTGTTCGCGGTGAACCACTGGCGGTCACGGGTCTGGCCGTCCTGGTCGAAGCCGAAGGCGCGCAGTCGCAGTGCCCGCCGCAGTCCATCGGGGAGGTGGGTGGTGATGGTCAGGTCACCGAGCAGCGCGGGACGGAACCGGTCCTGGGAGTCCTCCGACAGCAGCGAGTCCAGGTCGCGCCAGACCGCACGCGTGGCGTCGGCGGGACGGGCGTACCGGCGGCCCTCCTTGCTCGTCAGGTGGATGAGGTAGGGGTCGGTGGGGGGAACCGGTCGGTCCCGTCGTGCCCAGGTGACGTAGGCGTCGACGACCTTGTCGCCCCCCGGGTCGGGGACCAGCAGGACCGCGTGTGAGGCCTGGTTCAGCAGGGTTCCGGCCAGACCGGTGGACTCCTGCGGTGCCCCCAGCGGGTCGGGCAGTGTCTCCCGCTCCCAGGACGCGGGTTCGACGTCGCCGGGCTCGTCGTCGCTGTCGCCGTCGAAGGGGATGTTGAGGACCAGACTCTCGAACAGGGTCCGCCCCAACGGGTGGAAGGACACCGTCCCGCGCAGGGGGCCAGCGGTGCTGTTGGCCTCGGAGCGGCCGTCGACCGTGCGCGAGGTGCAGCGCCCGGAGGGGCCGTAGCCGAGAGTCGCGAGCAGGTGCCAGGCGGCCTCGTCAGGAGGCAGGGGCACCGGAGCCAGGTCGTGGTGGTGGCCGCCCAGCCACACCTGGTTCTGTCCGGCGGTGCGCCCCCAGGCGAGTTTGTTGACCCCGGAGGTCTTGGCGCACTGTTCGCGCAGGCGTGGATCCTGCGACCAGGGACGCTCGGGGTGGAACAGGTCGAAGCGGCCCGGGAGGGAGGCGAAGTAGGCCTCCACCCGGCTGCGGTCGAACGCGCCCGCGTCCAGGACCTTGCGGCGCGCCCGGTACCAGTCGCCGGCCTCGGCGGTGAAGTCCAGACCGGTGACACGGGCGGCCAGCAGGGTCAGCACCCGCCACAACTGGGCGGAGGCCGGGGGGATCGGCAGTTCGATGTCGGAGAACTCGTGGGCGCGGCACAGCAGTTCGCTGAGTCCGACCGAGGGCGCGGGTGTGCCGTCGGCCGCGCGCACCGGCAGCCAGGGCCGTTCGGCCAGATCGTACGAGGCAGGGGTCACCATCGCTCCGTGCAGGGTTGGTCGGACAGGGGAGTCCGGGGAGGGTCGGGATCAGGTGCGTTCTTCGAGACCGTTGTCGGGGTGCAGGTACAGGCGCCTGTCACCGAGGGCCGCCTCACCGGTCGTGCCGTCGCCGACCGGATGGACCAGAAGCACCAAGTCGTGCAGGTGGAAGTTCTTCTCCCACTCCTTCGGGACCCGGTTGGCCTCCGCCAGGGGCGGTTGCGTGTTCCGGTCGGCTCGCAGGGGGATGGTGCGGGAGATGACCGCGCGCAGGTCCTCCCCGGACATCCGGCCCTCGGGGTCGGCGGTGGGAATGCGTCGGGTCAGGGCCTCGTCCAGCCACAGATCTCCGTGTGCGTCGCGGTAGCAGCACAGAACCCGCACCGAGTCCGCACCGAAACGTGTGGCCAGGAAGTGCTCGCCGATCTCGAAGTCGGCCTTGGTGAGCGGGGACAGGTCTCCGTATACCTCCCGGCTGATGGGGATGACCGCGTTGCGCCCGTGGGTGCGCAGGGCCAACTCCTCACCCATCCGCTTGATGTCCGCGGTGACGTCCTCGATGAGGGTCTGGTCGTCGTAGAGGTCGTCCACCAACTCCTGAATGTCCTCCGGGATCCTCACATGCGCCCCGGCCCTGCGGGCCAGCAGCGTGTGGGTGCGCATCAGCAGGGAGGGGGTGTAGACGTACTGCCAGGAACGGGGCACATGTCCCCTGCTCTGTTCCTCCTGCGGGACCAGCACCGCCATCCGCGGCTCCGACGCCCAGGCGGGGCGTGTGACGACTCCCAGGTGCTCGTGCCGCCAGCAGCGGCCCGCGCGTTGCAGCAGCAGGCCGACGGGGGCCAGGTCGGTGACGAGCAGGTCCAGGTCGAGGTCCAGGGACTGTTCGATCACCTGGGTGGCCACGATGACGGCCCGTGCGGGGCGGTCGCCGTTCCCGGCGCCCTCCTTGCCCAACCTCCGGGTGAGTTCCGCGGTGATGCGGGTCCTCTGGTCCTGGGGGAAGCGCGCGTGCAGCAGGAACAGCTCCGGAGGGTCCTCCAGAGTGGCGAACCACGAGGCCAGCAGGTTCCGGGTCTGCTGGGCCTCGGCGACGGTGGTGCAGATGACGGCCGCGCACCCGCTTTCGGCGACCAGGGGTGACAACAGGTCGCGCAGAGCCTGTTCCCGGTCGGGGCGTTTGTCCTTGAGGGGTATGGGGACCAGGTCGACCTTCAACGGGTCCCGCTCCGTGGTACCGAACGGTTCGGGGTTGGTGGTGACCTCGCCGCTGCCGGGGTGAACGTGCAACCAGCCGGGGTAGGAGATCTTCTCCACGAACGGTGGCGCGGACCGCTTCACCTTGCCCTTGGAACCGGTGACGTAGGCCTTCACCAGCGAGTTCGCCACCGAATGGTGCAGGGTCGCGGACAAAAGCACGACCGGGACCCGGTAGACGCCGAGCCAGTGCAGGAGGCGCTCCAGGAGGATCTGCATATAAGGGTCGACCGAGTGCACTTCATCCACGACCACGACTTTTCCGGCCAGGCCGAACATGCGCACTGCGTTGTGCCGGGAGGGCAGGACGGCCATGAGTGCCTGGTCGATGGTGCCGGTCGACCAGGAGGCGAGCAGGCCCCGTTTGGCCTTCATGAGCCAGCTCGTGGGCGCGAGGTCGTCGCTGCGGGTCAGCTCCTGGTTCGTGGGTGCGTACTCGGGGTTCAGCCAGGCCATGGAGTGAAGCAGGGTCAGGGGGGATCCGACCTCGGAACGGTGCTGCGCGTACTTCTTCAACCGGCCGTACATCTGGTCCGCCGTCGCCATGGTCGGCAGGGCGAGGAAACGCCCGTCGTGGCCGGTGGCGTTACCCAGGAGGTCCGCGGCGTGCAGGGCGGCCTCGGTCTTGCCTTCGCCCGGCGGCGCGGTGACCAGCACCAGACCGCCCTCCCCGCACAGGCCGGGAAGGTGGCGGGCGAGCGAGTCCTGGAGTCCGTTGGGGGTGAACTCGGGGAAGGAGTCGGCGAACGATGCGGGGTTGGTGGTGAGGCGGCGCAGACCGGCCTCCTGTACCAGGGCGATGATCCTGGGCGTCGAGGCCTGGAAGTGCGCCAGGAGGGCCGCGCGGCCGCCGTCGGCTGGAGGGGTCCTGAGCTGGTTGAGCAGGAAGTGCTCCTGGCTAACCAGCCAGTCGGCGAGGATGACCAGTCCGCAGACCAGGTGGGCGACCGCGGCCTTGAACCGGGCGGGAGGCTCGGGGGAGCCAGCCGCCTCGTGGACGAGGCGGGTCGAACGTTCGCGCTGTTCCTGCCAGAGGCCGTCCTGGAACCGCGGTGTCGTGTACTCGTCGAGGGGCTCTGGATAGACCCCGTGGTGGCCTCCGAGGAGCTGGGCCACCAGGTGCGCGGTGTACCCCTCCTCGTCGTTGTAGCCGAGGGAGCCGAGCGCGGTGACGAGCCACTGGTGGGTGACGAAGGAGTGGCCGGCTTTGTCCCCGGGATACGGGTCATCGGGGTAGGCCGACAGGTCGAGGGGGACCTGTTCCTGGAACTCGCGGACGAGCTTGCCGATGTCGTGGCAGCCAGTCCAGAAAGCGACCAGTGCGCGGGCGTGGTGTTCGTCCGTGCCCAAGCCCGCAGCAATTCGGCGCTTCAACCCGCTGGAGAGGGTGAGGTCCCACAGGACGAGGGCTGCCGCGGTGGCGTCGAGGGCGTGGAGGACGTAGGGGTACCGGTGACCGCGGAGGTGGCGTTCTTTGGCCCAGAGGCAGAGGTCGATGTGGGTCGGGTCCTCGGCGGGATCGGGGAGGTCGGGGGGATCAGCGGACATCCTGGTGTGCTCCAGCGGTCATGAGAGCATGGTGTGAGGTGAAGTTAGCGCCGGGGCGGGACTTTTCGCGGGGTTTTTGAGGGGATGGCCGAGACCGGCCATTTCTGAACTGGCCAGTAGGTCTCGCGGAGATAACACCCCGCGTTGTTGCAGGTCATTAAGTGAGAGCCCCGCGCACGCGGGGATGGACCGATCGCCTCACGCAGCCGACGGGCGCCGTTGTTGAGAGCCCCGCGCACGCGGGGATGGACCGGACTGGTCGCTGAATGTGAAGCAGCAGACCGAGAGAGCCCCGCGCACGCGGGGATGGACCGTCCACCGGGTTGTTCCTGGGGGCCGGGGCCCTGAGAGCCCCGCGCACGCGGGGATGGACCGCCAGTGACGGTGTCCTCGACGGTGAGCGCGGAGAGAGCCCCGCGCACGCGGGGATGGACCTGGCTGTCAGAAATCGTCGTCGGTATCGTTTACGAGAGCCCCGCGCACGCGCGGATGGACCGGGCCCATTCCACGACACCGCCGAGAATCGCGGGAGAGCCCCGCGCACGCGGGGATGGACCGGAGAACAGGTCTGGGCCCGATTCGCCGACCAGGAGAGCCCCGCGCACGCGGGGATGGACCGTGGGAGACCAAGAAGCCGGAACCCTCGCTGAGAGAGCCCCGCGCACGCGGGGATGGACCGCCGCCGACTTCGACCGCGCGAACCAGACCCTCGAGAGCCCCGCGCACGCGGGGATGGACCGTGGCGGGGCGAGCGCGCGCAGCTGCTCGGCCAGAGAGCCCCGCGCACGCGGGGATGGACCGGTGTGGGCGCAGACGTTCGCGGCGTTCGTGCGAGAGCCCCGCGCACGCGGGGATGGACCGCCCCGACGGGCCCCTGATCGGGGCGCGGTCACGAGAGCCCCGCGCACGCGGGGATGGACCGACCTGGCGATGCTCGCCGCGAATCAGCTGGTCGAGAGCCCCGCGCACGCGGGGATGGACCGCTGAATCGCTGCCCCCGCAGCCCAGCGGCCCCGAGAGCCCCGCGCACGCGGGGATGGACCGGCCAAGCCGTGGACGACCGACGGCGGCGAGGAGAGAGCCCCGCGCACGCGGGGATGGACCGGCACTCCTGGCCGCTGTGTTTACCGCGATCGGGAGAGCCCCGCGCACGCGGGGATGGACCGTTCCCAGTGGGAACCCGGGCACTGGGAACCTCGAGAGCCCCGCGCACGCGGGGATGGACCGGGGTAGGGGGGTCCGCATCACGGGGACGCCGCGAGAGCCCCGCGCACGCGGGGATGGACCGCGCGATTACCGGCCCCGCGGGTCCGCGTCGCTGAGAGCCCCGCGCACGCGGGGATGGACCGGCGGGCATGGGCGCACCCTTCGAAGGCGACTTGAGAGCCCCGCGCACGCGGGGATGGACCGTCCTCGCGCTGGCGGGGGATCTGGGGGAGGGGGAGAGCCCCGCGCACGCGGGGATGGACCGCTGTGACGACTCAGAAAGGTCCTGTCGACACTGAGAGCCCCGCGCACGCGGGGATGGACCGGGTCGCCACTGTTCTTCTTGCCGCCCCGGATAGAGAGCCCCGCGCACGCGGGGATGGACCAGGGGCCGCTGACTTTTCGTGCGTCGCAGCCGAGAGAGCCCCGCGCACGCGGGGATGGACCGGCCCCCAAGGACCGGCCGGACCGCAGGGCCCCGAGAGCCCCGCGCACGCGGGGATGGACCGGAGGTTGGCCATCGCCTCATACGTCCACTCGGGAGAGCCCCGCGCACGCGGGGATGGACCGGCGCCCGGCTGCACGACGTCCCCGTAGCTGTCGAGAGCCCCGCGCACGCGGGGATGGACCGTCGTAGGCCGTGGACGGGGGTTCGGCGTCGGCGAGAGCCCCGCGCACGCGGGGATGGACCGGCGGCTGGTCTTCGGAGAACCCGGGCCTGCCGGAGAGCCCCGCGCACGCGGGGATGGACCGTAGTAGTGCCCCTCGCCGGGGATCACCACTGCGAGAGCCCCGCGCACGCGGGGATGGACCGCCCGTCTCCCGTGGCGCTCTGGACAACCGGACGAGAGCCCCGCGCACGCGGGGATGGACCGGAGGCGTGATGGGAGAGCGGACCATCGCCGAAGAGAGCCCCGCGCACGCGGGGATGGACCGCTTCTTCGCCGCGCAGGAACTCCAGGCGGCGCGTGAGCCCCGCGCACGCGGGGATGGACCGTCCGCTTCGGCGTGCACCCGCATCTCGTCCAAGTGAGCCCCGCGCACGCGGGGATGGACCGCAGGGCGTCCTCATCGCGCTCGAAGAGGACGTGTGAGCCCCGCGCACGCGGGGATGGACCGCCCCGGGGGGCGGCCGTCTTCATCAGCTCTCGGTGAGCCCCGCGCACGCGGGGATGGACCGGACTCATGAACGGCGGCACGGTGGGCGCCTCGGTGAGCCCCGCGCACGCGGGGATGGACCGCCGGGAAGCGTCACCCGAGTCCTCGACGGCCTGTGAGCCCCGCGCACGCGGGGATGGACCGCTGGACGTGCCGTTGAGCGCGGACCGCAAAATGTGAGCCCCGCGCACGCGGGGATGGACCGGGGTAGGGGGGTCCGCATCACGGGGACGCCGCGTGAGCCCCGCGCACGCGGGGATGGACCTGCCCATGGACCAATCCGGCCTTTTCACGAACGGTGAGCCCCGCGCACGCGGGGATGGACCGATGGGCATGTCAGAGAACGGGCGCTCCGAGAAGTGAGCCCCGCGCACGCGGGGATGGACCGGGTCCGCGAACCGCTCAACGAGGAGCAGTTGCGTGAGCCCCGCGCACGCGGGGATGGACCGCGGCTGGCCGCGAGGATGAGCGTCGATGTCGGTGAGCCCCGCGCACGCGGGGATGGACCGGCGGCCCGGGTGGTGGATCAGGTGTCGGTGGCGTGAGCCCCGCGCACGCGGGGATGGACCGACCCGCCAACTGGAGGAACCGGACTGGGAACCGTGAGCCCCGCGCACGCGGGGATGGACCGGTGACGGCCTGGCCCTGGTGCTTGGCGGCGGGGTGAGCCCCGCGCACGCGGGGATGGACCGGCCGGGAGCGATTCGGCCCCCACGCGGTCCACGTGAGCCCCGCGCACGCGGGGATGGACCGACGGAGGACGCCAGCATGGGCAGCACGGAGAGGTGAGCCCCGCGCAGGCGGGGATGGACCGCAGCTCCGCCAGACCGTGTCGCAGCGGGATGGGTGAGCCCCGCGCACGCGGAGGTGAACTTTCGTCCCGTTGGCCAAGGCAGGGTTGTCTACGCGGAGACGAGGAAGCCGCGCGGGTGCTCGCCCCTCAGCTCACCGGCCAGAGCGCCCGCGTGGAAGGCGTCCCATTCGGCTTTGGTGTAGGTCAGGGTGGGGGAGTTGGGGATGGCGGTGTCGGTGAGGACGAAGCCGCCGTTGGGGAGGAACGTGGCGTGCAGGCGTCTGAAGACGGTTCTGCCACTCACGACCTGGTCGAGGAAGTACTCCCAGTCGGTGTGGGGGACGGTGAGCGTGGGCCCGGCGGGGTTCTTGGTGTCACCGATCTCGATTACGCCCGCGTACGGGACCCGAACCTGGACACATCCTTGAGGGTTAGTGCTGAGACTCGACTTCACCCATGCCGTAGGCAGAACCTGGTCTTCCTGGGAGGGGCTACTCACTTCAGCTCCTTGAGGGTTTTGGCGAGGTAGTCCGTGGTGTCCTCGGGACTCAGCGCGATCTCTTCCAGTCGCTTCAGCAGGAGCTTACAGCGGCGTACTTCGCGTGGTTTGAGTAGGAAGCTGTTGCCTGTGCTGCCCTCCGCGTGGGCGACCGGGGGCTGGTCCTGGAACTCCAGGAGGGCGACGTTCCCGTTCAAGCCGACGTGTGCTCCCAGTGAGAAGGGGAGCACCTGGATGCTGATGTGAGGCTTCGCCTGTTCCTCGATCAGGTGCTGGATCTGCTCGCGCATCACCTCGGTGCCACCGATCGGCCTCATGATGGCCGCTTCCTCCATCACTACCGACAGGCGTAGAGGCGGTTCGCGGTCGAAGAGCTCCTTGCGGCGCATCCGGACGTCGACCAGGAGGTCGATGTCCTCCGGAGGTTTGCCGAAGGTGGCCCCATGAAGGACCGCGCTGGCGTATGCACGGGTTTCCAACAGGCCGTGGACGAGCGTGGTCTCGTAGGCGTGCACGGACACAGCGTCGAGCTCAAGACCGATATAGGTGTCGAACCGGGGAGGTAGGACCTCGTCGTAGGCCTCCCACCAACCGGCTTCGGAAGCATCGTCCAAGAGTCGGTGTAGTGACTCCCTCTCACCGCTCTCTTCCACCCTGAACAGGTCCAGGAGCTTGTCGAGCTGCTCGGCGTCAGGGACGAGGCTTCCGCCCTCGAACTTGCTGATCGTAGAAGGCGCGCATCCGATGTCCGAGGCGACGCGAGCGCCGGTCAGCTTCCCGTCCGAACGCAGTTTGCGCAGATGGGCGCCGAGCTTGCGGCGCGCTGCAGCCGGGCTGCGCTGAGCTTCCACGTCGTTCCTCTCATCCCGTTCTCGCGGCTCCGACGACCGGTGGGCACGCCCACTCACCATAAGTCTTGGGCCCCTTCAGATATGCCTAGATTCTTCCGGGCACTTGCCAGGAAAGTTCCTGGAATGCATTATGAGATCAGTGAGCGTTCGGTTCGTCGCCCTCGGTGACGGGTGTTGGGGCGGAAGCTCGCTGCCGGTGAGGAACGTCGCCTGGGGGAACCAGGCGTGTAAGACGCCACCCGGCCTGCAGGTTCACGCCGGGGCGAGATCAGTACCTTCCGCGCCGGGTGTCAGTCCATCCCTTCTCTTGGAAGGTCCCGATGAGCAGCTTTGACATACCGCGGCAGCGGAGGACGCAAGACGAGGACAGCGGCCCAGCTATGGGAGGAAGTGGTCTACCCCGACGGGTGTCCGGTGGCAAACGAGGCGTGAGGGTGGCGATCTTCGGGCCGTTGCCCTCGCAGGTGCGGCAGATGCGCGCTTGGTGTCGTAACGGCGTATCCGTGGACCCGCTTCGCGCTCTGCGCGTCGAGTTGGTGGCCAGCGAGCTGGCGACCAATGCGCTGACCCATTCGGCGTCAGGTCAGGCGTGCGGGCACATTCGGGTGGAGATGGAGTCGTTGCCCGGCCGACTCGTCCGTATCGCGGTCACCGACGACGGACCGCGCCCGGGGCAGAACGTGTGCCTTCCGCGCCTGTCACCGGAGGTCGACGCTCTGGTGGCGTGCGGACGAGGGCTTCGCCTCGTGGACCGTCTGTCCGTGGAGTGGGGCTGGAACGGCGAGCCCGGTACGCCCCTGACGGTGTGGGCGCACATCGACCCCTACGCGCCCGTCCCCGACCCCGACGACGCCGTCGCGGCCTGAGCAGCCCGGAATGGCGTGGGACCGCAGTCAGGACGCCGCCCAGTACGAGGCCGCCCGCCTGCTGGAACAACTCCACGAACGCTGGTGGGTGCTGTGGGGACCGGCTTCGCGCCGCTTCTTCGCCTTCCACCTCGGTCCGCACCGTGTTCCACCGCTGAGCGCGACCACACCGCAACTGCTGGACGCGGCCATCCGCGCCACCGAGCGCGAACTTCGATCCCTTCGACCATGAGCGGGAAGCGCAGCCCTGCCCGGGGCCAATGACACCCGCCCACACAACAGAAAACAAGGTGCCCCGACCGGTGCTCCAACACCGGACCGGGGCGCGATCAACCACCTGAACACACCAGGAGGAAGACCGTGGAACACCCTATCGGCAGGCACCGCAGGCCTCGCCAGAGTCTGGCCGGGCGTGTGTGGTCGCTGACCGCCGCCGTGCTGGCCATCGCCCTGGCCTACGTGTTCGTTCCCCAACGCCACCGACGCCCCGGACCGGAGCCGACCGCGATCACGCCGTCGCCCCGCCGCCGAGAACTGCCGTCCGCCCTCGTACCCGCTGAGCGACGCCCTGTCCGGGAGCTGCCGGGCTTCCCCGGTGACCAGGTGCGGCGCACGAGGACGGCCCAGACCTTCCCGCATGGGCAGAGCGACCGCCGCGCACAGGCGCCCCGACCTCGTCCCGGAAACGAGGCCGCTCCCTCCACACTCGATTCCGGCACCGGCACGCTGGTCCGCCCCTACATGCCGCCGCTGCCACGGGTCCCGGTCGGTGACCTGCTGGCCGAACCCGTGAAGGAGCAGTCCGACGACTTCGCGGACCTGGCCGCCGTCATCCGCGTCTACCTCGACAGGGTCGGGTGAGCACCATGACGACGACACTCACCCCTGCCCCGGCTCCGGAACCGATGCCGTCCCCGCCCCGGCGGGCGTCGACCTGGTGGGAACACCGCGCCTACCGCTCGGATCCGGCCCAGGCCCGACAGGTCCGCGCCGACCTGCGCGCCGATCTGGCGGGGTTCGATACCGACCTGGTGGACACCGTGCTGTTGTGCGCGGCCGAACTGGCCGCCAACGCCGTCAAGTACGCATCCGAGGGCCGGGAGTTCCTGCGGGCCCTCGCCCTCCTGGACGAACGCACGCTGTGGCTGGCCGTGGTGGACGAGGGAGGCGGCACCGGCCTCCCTCGCATCCCGGACGACCGGTCGGACGACGAGTGGTCGTTGGCCGAGGGGCAGCGCGGCCTGATGCTCGTCGACTCCCTCGCCCAGGCATGGGGCCATTACCTGGTGGGACCTGGCAGCGCCCGTCTGGGCCTCGGAGTCTGGGCGACCTTTCTGCTGTCACCCGACGACCGTCTCTTCAGGCTTCCGGGGTTCGTGATGAACAACTGACCGGGCTCTGAACCTGGAGCGCAGTGGGCGGCACCCGTAAGGTGCTGCCCACTGCGATCAGGCCGTGCGGAGCCCGCGCTTCTTCCCGGCTGAGGGCGTTCGGCCAAGCGTGCGGACCGGTGGACGGCGTCGACCGGCCGGGGGCACGGGGTACGGGACATCACGCGTTCGATCTGGGCGGGTGGTGGTTCTTCCGCAGTGCGTAGGGGACCGCGGGCGTCCGGGCCGGAAGCGAAGGGGCCGTTCGTCGTGTCCGGGGGATCGTCCACAGGGTGCGTGGAACCGGTGGCGGAGTCGTACGCCGACGCCGTGCGCCGGTTCCCCCGCCGGACACCTGCTGATCGCTAGCCGTCCCGCTCCGGACTCCGCGCAGGCGACGTCCCTAACACCGGGCGGACGCGGCCTCGACCCCCGCCGCACGCAGCCTCCGGGCCAGGAGCTCCACCTCCGGAAGGGTTCCCGAGTAGTCACCAGCCAGTACCCGGTCGAGCACGGCTCTGGCATCGGTGAGGCCGATGCCGAGCTCGGCCCGCAGCACACGCATGATCGCGACGTTTCCAGCTGACGGGTCCACGAGAAGCTTCACCGGGCCGTGCTCGTCGAGAATCCGATCCCGCAGTTCGTCGGGGAGAGCACCGCCGCAGGCCGTGAACGAGGAACCACAGGCCCGGCACGCGCATTCGACGTCCCACCGCAGGGATCCGCCCACCAGGACCTGGACGCCCTGGCACTCCAGTCGTCCGCCGCAACCCTGGCACACGGCCGGATATTCGATGGACGCGTACACGGGCTGCTGGGTCATCCCCGCTCCTCGACGGAAGAGAAAACGGCATAGTCGGAAGCAACGATGACACCGAAGGCGCTACCTGCCGTGAGTTCGGTCAGGCCGACGGCACTGATGAGGAGCAGCGCTCTCTTTGATGCGAGGGGCGCAGAACTCTGGTCGTCGGACACGCGGAGCCTTTCCGCTGAGGGCATGATGGTTTGCCACGCTCTGAAACCCTAAGGTGCCCTGCCTCAAGGTCCGAAGACGGGGGATGGACAAGACAAGCCGGAAAAGGGGAAACAGCCCAGCGTTTCCGCGTTGAAGCGTGCGGCCTGGACGTTGACAGCATGGTCCCGTTGGCGAAAACCCGGGGCTCGGGGGCTCCGAGCGGACCACGGGCAGGGTCTACCGGGGGCTGACGGCGGAGCCGACCGAATACGGTGCACCTACCGTCCCGGCCTTCGGCTGCCCGGACGCCGCGATCGACACCATCTCATCGGCTGGTCCCGGACGGCTCGCGCCGGACGCAAGGGTACCGACACCGTCCTAGCTGCTGGTGAGCTTGCGTGGCCCGGCTCCTGCCCACTTCCGTGCCGCAGCCATTGTGAGAGTGGCAAGCAGCACGCCGACAAAAGCACCCGTGGTGTTGACCAGGACGTCCGCGACGTCGGCGCTTCTTCCCGCGGCCAAGGCCCACTGGATGCACTCGATGGTCACGGAAAGCCCGGGGCCGAAGAACGCCCGAGCTGCCCAGGACGTGAAAGCGTGGAAGGCCAGAACCCCGATGGGAATGAAGAGGAGGAGGTTCATGACCTTTTCCTCGACGATCAGCCCTGCATACTCCAGGGGCTGGCCAGTGGTGGCGATGCCGTCCGCCATCTCCCGGAGGGCAAGGGCCTCATCCTTTCCCGAGACCTCTCCGCCTGCTTGGTCTGTCACGGTGATAGTTCCGTCACTTTCCTCGTGAAGGAAAAAATCGTGAGGCTGGAACCGAAGTTCTGCTTGCCTTTCCTCTTCTGTGAGCTCATGCGGACTGTAGAAGGCGCTTTGCCCGTTGCTCAGGATCGAAGCATACGTCTCCTCCGGAATGGACTGCTGCTGAATCTCATGAAAAGAAGAAAGAGGATCCCATTCGACGCTGCGGTCGGCGGTGTTTATCTGGGTCCAGTGCAGGAGCGGCGCCGCGAGGACGAACAGATACAAGCAGGTCGCCACTGCGGTCAGGGCGCGCACCTTCGAGCGCGCCTCCCCTTGCCCCCGGGCGAGGGAGAGGGAGATGAGGAGCGAGAAGATCGCGATGAGAAAGACTGAAACCGCGACGGTGGTCGGATTGACATGGAGGAGAACGGTCCACATTTCTTTCCTGCCGAGTCTTTCGTCGGTTGTGTGGGGGCAGCGAGTGAAGCTCAAACCCGGTGCGGGCCAGGAAGGACCATGAGCGCCGGTCCTCCTCGCAGACCCGGTCGATGCCTCGCCCCGCCGTGTCGGCGACCTCCGCCGGGTGGTCACCGGCCGTGTCGGACGACTCCCGGGGCCTGCCGGACGACCTCGGACAGCGCCGGAGGACCTCCGTCGCCCTTTGCCGGTGTACTCGGTCCGCCCCCTAGGAACCCCCGCCCGGGACGACGACCGGTGTCCAGGAGGGGTGGTCCGGTTCGTACTCGTCCTCGGTGGGCTGGTGCGCGTCAACGCGGGGTCGGTGACGGCGTCAGTGACCCCGGACCGCCTACGAAGCTACTCCCGGATCACCTAGCCCCTCGCAGCGGCTCCGGGAGAAGCGGGCCTCGACGAGGTGTCGGTCACCCATCCCTTGAGTCCGACGCGACGTCACCCTGTTGAGTGGGCGGCGCCAAGCACCACGAGCGGAAGGCCTCCCCGTGAACGATCCGGCTGAACGAACACGCCTCGACGCCGCCGACTACGCCCGCGCCGAGCAGATGCTCGCGCCGCACAGAGCCCGCCTCATACCGCAGGCCGCCGTCGCACCGCAGTGGTCGAGCGACGGCGCCCGGTTCTGGTACCGCTCGGGGACACGGCACATCGT
The DNA here is from genome assembly GCF_001029525.1 of Nocardiopsis sp. RV163. NCBI lineage: Bacteria > Bacillati > Actinomycetota > Actinomycetes > Streptosporangiales > Nocardiopsidaceae > Nocardiopsis > Nocardiopsis sp. RV163. The sequence continues at coordinate 39,541 of NZ_LEKI01000011.1, forward strand.
GGTCGATCCGACGGCGGGCACCAGACGCGACGCGTTCGACCACGAACGTCTGGCGGCGGCGCTGTCACAGGGCTCCGGACACGCGGTCGAGGCCGACGACCTGCCGCTGGCGTCCCTCGACTTCGAGCCCCCGGGCGGCGGAGCCGACGCGATCCGCTTCTCGGCGTTCGACACCCGGTGGGAGTGGTCGGACCGCGCCTCGTCCTGCACCCGGATCGACGACGACCACCCCGCGGGGCCGGGCGAGGTCGCCTCACCGGACGGGGCGTGGGTGGCGTTCCGCCGCGGGGGCGACGTGTGGGTGCGCAGCCGCGACGGCAGGCAGGAGTTCGCGCTCACCGAGGACGCGGAGCCGGACTGGGACTACGGCGGCCTGCCCGACGCCGCCACGAAGGTATCGCTGCCCCTGCAGGGCCTGGACGCGCCGCTCGTGGCCGAGTGGTCGCCGGACTCCACCCGGCTGCTCACCCACCGGATCGACCAGCGGGGGCTGCCCGAACAGGTGCTGGTGGAGTCGTCCCCGCCCGGGGGCGGGCGGCCGGTGGCACACCGCATCCGCTACCCCATGCCCGACGACGAGGCCCAGGCGACGGTGTCATGGCGCGTGCTCGACGTCGGTACCCGGCGGGTCGTCGGCGAACAGGGCGACCCGGAGGTCCTCTCGGTCCACAACCTGACGCGACGGTGGTGGACGGGACAGCGGGGCAGCGCGATCCACGTCCTGCACCAGTCGAGGGACGGGCGTACCGTGGAACTGCGCCGTCTCGACCCGCTCACCGGGGCGCGGACGACGCTGGTCACCGAGACCGACCGCACCCGGGTCGACCCCTCGCCCTACCTCCACCTCCCTCCGGTGACGCGTGTGCTGGACTCCGGGGAGATCCTGTGGTGGTCCCAGCACGACGGTTGGGGCCACCTCTACCTCTACTCCGCCGACGGCGGCCGGGCCGAGCGGGTCACCGAGGGGCCGTGGCTGGTCCACCGGGTGCTGTGGGTCGACGAGGACCGCCGCCAGGTGTGGTTCGTCGCCTGCGGACTCCACGCCGACGACCCCTACGTGCGACAGATCTGCCGCGTGGGCCTCGACGGCAGCGGGTTCGAGCGGCTCACCGACGACGACCTCGACCACGACGCGGTCAGCCCTCCACAGGGCGGCTATCTCCTCGACCGGGCCTCGGACGTGGCCACGCCGCCGCGGGCACGGGTGCTCGACGGCGACGGGCTGACCCTGGTCGAACTCGAAGCCCCGGACACCGCTCCGCTCCGAGCGGCGGGCTGGAGCCCGCCCGAGCGGTTCCGCACCCTCGCCGCCGACGGGCGCACTCCGATCCACGGCGTGCTGTGGCGCCCGCACGGCTTCGACCCGGCCAGGCGCTACCCCGTCGTCGACCACTGCTACCCCGGACCCAACACGCACCGGGCGTCGCCGGCGTTCGGGAACCTGTTCACCGGGGAGCCCGAGGCGCTGGCCGCGCTCGGGTTCGCCGTGGTCGCGATCGACGGCCGGGGCACCCCGCTGCGCGGCAAGGCGTTCCTGGACCACTCCTACACGGGGGACCTGGGCATGTCGGCGGCGCTGGCCGACCACGTCGCCGCCATCCGCGAGCTGGGGCGCCGCCACTCCTGGTTGGACACCGGCCGAGTGGCCATGACCGGCGATTCGGGGGGCGGTTTCGCCACGGCCCGTGCCCTGCTCACCCATCCGGAGTTCTACACCGTGGGCGTCGCGCGGACCGGCGCCCACGACTTCTCGGTCTACCTGCCGTTCTGGACCGAACAGTTCTGCGGCGAGCCCAGCGCGGAGAACCGCCGGGCCATGGTCAACACGCACCTGGCCGACAACCTGCGCGGCAAGCTCCTGCTGATCGACGGCGAGCTCGACGACAACGTGCTGCACTACCAGAGCCTGCGCCTGGTCGACGCGCTCATCGACGCCGACGCCGACGTCGACATGCTCCTCGTGCCCGGCGTCGACCACAGCCTCATCGGCCGCTACCACTACGTCACGCGGCGGACCTGGGACTACCTGGTGCGCCACCTGCACGGCACCGAGCCCCCGCGCTACCGCATCGCTCCGCTCCCGCCGATGCCGGAGTGGGCCGTCGTCCCGTCCTGAGGACACGGCGGTAGGGTCCCCCGAGTCGCAGCGGGTTCGGGACCGCTCCCGGGCAGCGGACCGCTGCCCGGGGGCGGGCCGGTCGGCGGCGCCGACCGGCCGGGGTCACGGGGTACCGGACATCACGCGTTCGATCCGGGCGGGTGGTGGTTCCTCTGCGGTGCGCAGGGCGCCGAGGGCGTCCGGGCCGGAACCGAAGCGGATCCAGGCCAGCTCCCGCGCCCGGCGCCGGTCGAGTGCGAGCAGGCTGCGCGCGCCCGGCGCGAACGCCTCCGGCCCGCGCCGGGTGGCCGCGCGCAGCCGCCGCCAGCGCCGCGAGTGCGTCCGGTGGCTGTGCGCGGTCACCCGCCGTCCCCGGGCGGCCTGCCCGCTCCGGGCCTCCTGCGGGGTGGCGTCGATCATCAGAACGTGGACCTCGTACCGGCGCAGTCGGCAGAGCAGGGCGAGCAGCACGCGGACCGAGCGCCGGGTCCCGCACTCGTGCACCACCACCGGGCCGCCGCGCAGCGCTGTGGTCACCCGGGCCAGGTGCAGTACGTGCACCACCCAGCGCCACAGCGGGTAGGGGACGCGGCCGAGCAGCGCCCCGAGCCGGTAGCGCGACTGGAGCGAGTCGATCACCCGCACACCGTCGGCGGCGACCACGGTCCGCTCCTCGTCCCCGCGCAGACCGAACAGCCGCCGCAGCAGGGTGCTCTTCCCGGCCCCGGGCACCCCGGTGACCAGCACCAGGGAGCGGCGGGGGTAGACCGCCCCGAGCACCCTCGCGTCGTTCACCGATGGTGCGTACCGCACCAGACCCTGGGACATCTTCGGTAGCTCCTCAAAAGCCGACCTGGGCGCCGGTGGGGTGCGGCTCCGCAGCGGCCGCGTCACCGACGTCATGGCGCTGCTGTGCGTCTGCTGATCTGAGAGGTTGGTGCCGCGGAGGGCGGGAGGGCCGCCGATCGCGTTGTGGAACCGGTGGTGATTGTAGTGATGCCGCCGCCTCGGAACGCCTCCGGTTCCCCTCGTCGGCCGGGTCCCCGCCGTGGGCCGGGCGGAAGCGGTCGTCCACGGTGTCGCACGGCCAGGAACCCCCCCGTGTTCAGGTGTACCCCGTGGCGCTCGCGGGACGCCCGTCGGGACCCCTTCGCGGGCTCACCGGGTCGTGCCCGTCGGACCGGCGGCGCCCCCGTCCACGGACCGTTCTCCCGATTCGATCAGCGGCGTGAGTCCGTCCAGCAGGTGTTTCATTCCGAGGCCGAAGATCGCGTGCACGTCGGTCGGCCCCGAGACGCTGAACGTCAGGGGGAACCCGCCCTGCTCGGCGATCCGCAGGAACTCCTCGCCCCTGGACCTCCACCAGTGCTCGGCGTCCATCCCTGCCTCGTACCCCTCCACCACCGCGCGTGTGCCCTGGAGGGCCATGCCGGAGGTGTAGGCGGACACGAAGGTGAGGATCGCCATGGCCTCGTCCGGTGAGCGGCCCTGGCCGGTGATCACCCGCATCATCCACTCGGCGTTCTGCACCAGCCCGGGCGACTGGACCGCCCCGGCGAGCGGGGTCAGTTGGACGGCCCAGGGGTGCGCCCGGTAGACGCCCCACTCCGTCAGCAGCGCCAGTTCGAGCGCCTCGCGCCAGTCGGCGGGCGGCGGGTCGGGCAGGGCGTGCTCGGTGTAGACCTGGTCGATCATCGCCGTCACCAGCGCCTCCTTGTTCGCGACGTGGCGGTACAGGGCCATGGTGCTCACCCCGAGCTGGGTGGCGACCCTGCGCATGGACAGGCCGTCGATCCCCTCGGCGTCGGCGATGGTGATCGCGGCCCGGACGATGGCCCCCCGGTCGAGGCCGCCGGTCTCGGCGGCCGGACGATGGCTTCCCGGGTCTTCCGTCCGCACCGGACGCGGGCGTTCCCGCTGGCGCTGTGGTTCCCGCGGCTCCGGTGCGGGGGCGGGTGCGCCGCGCACGAGGGTGCCCACTCCGCGCACCGCCTCGACCAGACCCTCCTGGCGCAGGGCGGCCAGCGCCTTGGTGGCGGTGGCCATGGCCACCCCCCACTCGCGCATGATCTCCCTGGTCGAGGGCACCCGTTCGCCCGGCCGCAGCTCCCCGGAGCCGATGCGCGCGCGGATGTCGGTGACGACCCGCGCGTAGGGCGGCAGTTCCTCTTTTCCGGTCGTGGACACCGCTGACCCCTTCCGCTCCTGTCTCGTTGTTCCCGAGTGTACTAGTGCACGGCGGGGTTCGGGCTGCCTCGGCGAAGGCGCTGGGGTGGCCCTGGGGAGCCCCTTCCGATCCTTGGTGCACTAGGCATGTGCACTAGTGCTGTTGGGCTTTAGTGTCGAAATTAAGGGGCTTGAGGCGGGGGAGTGTTGTGTGTACGATGTACGCGCAGTGCGTCGCTCCGACGTGCGCCCCGGTGCGCGCCTCGGCGCGTACGCCGTCCATCGGAGTCCAAGGCCCTTTCGGAGGCCACCATGTCCCACACGTCCACTCCCGAGCCCCGAACGGCTCCGGTCCCCGGCCACCCGCTCCCGCTCGACCGCCGCTCCCTGGCCCCGGACCTGGCCCGCGGCGTCATGCTGCTGTTCATCGCGCTCGCCCACACGCACCTGTTCACCGTGTTCATCGGCGGCCCGGAGGGCGCTCCCAGCCCCGCCGACCAGCTCACCACCGCGGCCACGGTCATGTTCGTCGACCTGCGCAGCTACCCCATGTTCGCGGCCCTGTTCGGCTACGGCCTGGCCCAGATCCACCGCCGCCGAGGCGAACAGGGGCAGGACTGGCCCCGGACCCGCGGCCTGTTGCGCCGACGCGGCCTGTGGATGATCGCCTTCGGACTGGCGCACACGGTGCTGCTCTTCCCCGCCGACATCCTGGCCGTCTACGGACTGGTGACGCTGGCCCTGGTGGGCGTCCTGCGTTTGCGCGACCGGACCCTGGTGATCCTGGCGGCGGCCTGGCTGCCCGTGGCCGCGGCCCTGCACGCCCTCATCGCCGCCGAGGACGTAGTGACCGGACAGGGTATGCCGCTGATGCCCGACGGGTTCGCGGACGAACTCCTCTTCCGGGTGACCCTGTTCTCGGTCCTGGCCGTGGTGATGTTCGCCAGCACGCTCGTCCCGTTCCTGATCGGCGTCCTGGCGGCCCGGCACCGGATCCTGGAGCGGCCCCACGAGCACCTGCGGCTGCTGCGCGCGACCGCGTTCACGGGCATCCCCCTGGCGGCGCTGGGCGGCCTCCCCCTGGCCCTGGACAAGGCGGAGGTGTGGACCGGCGCCACCGCCGGGGACCTCGTCGCCGCCACCGCACTGCACCAGGTGAGCGGCTACGCGGGCGCGCTCGGCTACGCCGCGCTCATCGCCCTGGTCGCGGTCCGCCTCACGGGCCGACAGGGGCCGGTGACCGACGCCCTGGCCGCGCTCGGACAGCGCTCCATGACCTTCTACCTGGCCCAGTCCGTGGCCTGGGCCGTGCTCTTCTCCTCCTACACGCTCGACCTGCACATGACGTCGCCCGCCGTCGGCGCGGGCGTCGCGGTGGCCGTGTGGCTGACCACGGTGCTGCTCGCCGACCTCATGCGCCGCCGGGGCGTGCGCGGGCCCGCCGAGGCGGCGCTGCGCCGCCTCACCTACGGGCCGTCGCGCTGAACCGTCCGGTCCTTGCGCGCGGGCCGGTCGGCGGATTCCTCCCCCGACCGGTCCGCGCCGGTGACGACGGCTCCGGGGGCGGCCCGCCGCGCAGAGGCCACCGGTACGGGTCCCGTGTGCGCGTGCGACGGCGCGTGCCTCAGTCAGAACGCCCGGAACCGGCCGGCTCCTCCTGCCCGACCTCGTTCACCGCCGAGCTGGGAACGCCGAAGATCCTGTCGAAGGCCCAGTTGTAAGCGAAGGTGTAGAACGGGATGTAGACGATGAACACCAGGTCCAGCACGAACGCCCGCAACAGCGTGATCTCCAGCCACCACGCGATGAGCGGGATCAGGAAGCACACCAGGGTCAGCTGGAAGCCCACCGCGTGCAGGACGCGCCGGCGCACGGTGCGCGTGCGGTCCCGCTGGCGCCGCTCCCACGCCTCGAACAGGTAGTTGAAGGCCAGGTTCCACGTCGTCGCCACGCAGGTGATCATGAGCGCCAGGGGTCCGGTGGCGGCCGGTGACTCGCCCGTCAGCAGCGTCATCACCGCGGTGCCCACCGCGAGCCCCAGGACCTCGTATCCGCCCACGTAGACCAGCTTGCGCTTCACGCCTCGCACAGCACACACTCCCCGTTCCGTCGCTCAACGGGGGAAGACGTTATATTCAGGACCACTGAACAGAAAAGTCAGGTCCCTTCAGAAAAGCTGACAGTCGTATGGCTCTCTCCAGTGACGGCATCGAGCTGTTCCTGGCCGTGGTCGACCACGGCTCCTTCTCCGGCGCGGCCCGCGCGCTGCGCCGGGTGCCCTCCGCGGTGAGCATGGGCATCGCCAACATCGAGGCCGAACTCGGCTACCCCCTGTTCGACCGGTCGCGCCGCGAGGCGGTGCCCACCCCGCGTGCTTTGGCCCTGGTGCCCCACGCACGGTCCGTCGCCAGCAGGCTGCGGCTGCTGCAGGTCCACGCCGTGGAGCTGTCGCGGGACCTGGAGAGCACGCTCACCGTCGCCGCGGCCGCCGGTGTTCCCGACCGGGACCTGCTGGACGCCCTGGCCCGGGTCGGCGGTCGCTACCCCCTGCTGCGCGTGAACCTGCTCCGGGCGCCCCAGGACGCGGTCCGGGAGATGCTGCACCGGGAGCGGGCCGACCTGGCGCTGCTGGCCGCGGCCCCGGACATGGACCGGGAGGAGGTCTTCACCAACGTGACCGACGAGGTCTTCGTGGCGGTGGTCTCGGCCACCGCGCACACCCCCGGCCTGCCCGCCGACCTGCGGCGCCTGGAGGACCTCGGTGCCAGCCGCCAGATCGTGGTCGCCGGTCCCGACGACGCGGTCGCCGATCGCCGGCTCCTGGTCTCCGACGCCCGGTGGCACGCGGACTCGGTGGAGGCCGCGCTGGCGCTCGTGGAACGCGGTGCGGGGTGGGCCAACCTGCCCTCGGGGGCGGTGCGGGACGCGGTCGCGGCCGGGAGGGTGAGGGTGCTGGAGTTCGTCAACCTCAAGAACGGGCTGGCGATGCCGGTGCACCTGATGTGGCTGCGCAGGAGGCCGCTGCGCCGGGCCGCGGGGGAGGTCGTCGCGCTGATGAGCCGCGACCACCGCTGACCGGCCGGAGCGGGGACCGGTACCGGGAACGGGAACCGCCTCCGACGCGTGGTGGAGGAGCGCTTCGCCGAGTGCCCGGGCGGCGCGGGGCGGGTTCGGTGCCAGCGGGCCGTGACCGCGACAGGCTGGGCTCCCCCCCCCGAGCTCCCGGCGTCCGCGGGCGGAAGGCCCCGTCAGCGGCGGCCGGTGGGGGAGCCCTCCCCGGTCCCGTCGCCCCCGGCGGAGGCGATGACGTCGTCGAGCAGCTCCCGGGAGCGCCGCAGGTCGGCGATCATCCGGTCGATGCGCTCGCGCTCGATCCTCAGTTCGCGGACCAGGTCGGCGTCGGCGATGGCGGCGGGCACGCCGTCGGCGCCGCGCATGCACGGCAGCAGCGTCACCATCTTGGCGCTGCACAGGCCCGCCGCGTACAGCTCCTGGATGCGAACCACCCTGTCCACCGCGGCCTCGGCGTACTCGCGGTGCCCGCCCGCGGTGCGCTCGGAGGCCAGCAGGCCCTGCTGCTCGTAGTAGCGCAGCGAACGCGGGCTCACCCCGCTGCGCCGGGCCAGCTCACCGATGCGCATGACGCACCTCACGTTCCTCGCGCTTGAATCTGACACCTGTGTCAACTCCTACGGTATCCGCATGAACGCCAAGGAAACAGCGTCCCCGCTTCTCAGCCCCGCGCGCCTCGCCGACACCGACCTGCCCAACCGGCTGGTGATCGCCCCCATGACCCGCAACCGCGCCGAGCCCTCGGGCACCCCGAGCGAGCTCATGGCCGAGTACTACGCCCAGCGGGCCTCGGCCGGTCTGATCATCGCCGAGGCCTCCACGCCCAGCGGGGTCGGGCGCACCTACCCCGACACCGCCGCCCTGTACCGCCCCGAGCACACCGAGGGCTGGCGGCGGGTCAACCGCCGCGTGGCCGAGGCGGGCGGGCGCATGTTCGCCCAGATCCAGCACGGCGGCCGCGTCGGCCACCCCGACACCAGCGGCCTGACCCCGCTGGCGCCCTCACCGATCGCCCTGCCCGGGACCATCCACACCCCCGGCGGGCGCCGACCCGCCGTGACACCCCGGCAGATGGACCGGGACGACATCGCCGCCACCGTCGCCGACTTCGCCGCCGCCGCCCGGCGGGCCGTGGAGGCCGGGTTCCTGGGAGTGGAGGTGCACGCCGCCAACGGCTACCTGCTCCACCAGTTCCTGACCCCCGGCACCAACCGGCGCCGGGACGCCTACGGCGGCAGCCCCGGGAACCGGATGCGCTTCGTCCTGGAGGTGGTCCGGGCCGTCGTCGCCGAGATCGGCCCCGACCGCGTCGGCGTGCGCGTCTCGCCGGGCAACACCGCCAACGGCGTCGCCGAGACCGAGGAGGACATCGCCGCCCTCTACCCGGAACTGGCCACCCGCCTGGACGCCTTGGGGCCCGTGTACCTGCACGTGGCCTTCGCCGACCCCGACAGTTCCGTGTGGAAGCGGATCCGCTCACGCTGGTCGCGCACCCTGATCGGCAACCCGGTGCTGCCCGGCGGGGGGATTCCCGCCGACGGCGGCCGGGCCGCCGCCGAGCGCATGCTCCGGGCCGGGGCCGACCTGGTCGCCCTGGGCAGGCCCTTCCTGGCCAACCCCGACCTGGTCGAGCGCATCCGCACCGGGGCGCCGGTCAACCCGGTGCGCGACAGGTACCTGATGTACGTGGGCGGGGCCACCGGCTACACCGACTACCCGGCGCTGGGCGGCTGACCCCCGCGTCCGGCTGTCCCGGCGCCCAGCCGGTCCCCGCACCCGACCGCCCGACCGCCCGGCTCCGCGACGGTGGCGGACCTGCGCGGGGCGCCCGTCGTCGGCCACCCGCCCGTGCCGCCGGGATCCGTCGGCACATGACATCCGTCATGCCGTTCCCGTGCGGAGTGCGCGGAAAACCCGTGACCGGTGACACTCCGTCACGGCTCCGCTCCGGCCTAGGTTCGGAGCATGAACTCCAACGACGACCGTCACCACGCCTGGTCGGCACCTCCGCCGGCCGACGCCTTTCCCCCCGCTCCGGACGCGTACCCGTCAGCCGGTCCGTCCGGGCACCGTTCGCGCCGCCGGGGCCCGCGTCCCGTCCCGCCGGGGGTGGAGTACCACCGCATGCTCGCCGGGGACAAGCGCCGCGTCCTGCGCGGCGTCCTCGCGATCGTGCTCCTGCTCGTGGGGCTGTTCGCCATCAGCTACGCCTTCGCCGAGGCCTCCGCGTTCGTGGACGGGCAGATGGGCAGGACCAACCCGGCGGCGGGCGGCACCGACTACACGCCGGTGTACCACGCCTCGGGCATGCTCGGACTCGCCATGCTCATCCCGTTGAGCATGCTCATCCAGCGGCTGCTCTACGGAGTCAGGGGGGCCTCCCTGCACTCGGTGCTCTCGCGCTTGCGATTCGGAGTGCTCGGCCGGGCCCTGCTGTTCATCGGCCCCTTCTGGCTGATCGCCGTCACCGTCATGAACGTCTGGACGCCCCCCGTCCAGAAGGACTGGCCCTTCGCCGACCTGGTCGCCATGTTCGTCCTCACCCTGCTGCTGGTCCCCCTCCAGGCGGCCGGTGAGGAGTACGGCCTGCGCGGGCTGGCCTTCCAGGTCGCCGGGAGCTGGAGCCGTGGGCCGAGGGTGGGGCTGGTCCTCGCCGTCGTCGTCTCCAGCCTGCTGTTCACGACCATCCACGGCGCGGGTGACCCGTGGATCAACATCTGGTACTTCCTGCTCTCCCTCAGCCTGGCCGTCATCACCTGGCGCACCGGCGGGATCGAGATCCCGATCGTCATCCACGGGCTGCTCAACACGCTCACCTTCCTCATCTGCATCGTCCTGCAGATCGACCTCGGCGCCTCCGTCATGGACCGGTCGGCGGGCACCGGGTCGCCCATCATGCTCGTGCCCGCCGTCACCGCCGTCGTGATCGCGCTCGTGGTGTGGGCGCGCACGCGCAGGACGGGGCCCGCCCTGACCCCCGGGCCCGTCCGGACCCACCAGGGCGCGCGGTCCGCCCGGGTCCCGGCCGGGGGGTGAGGAGTGGTCGCTCAGCCCCCGAGGAGGCGTTCGACCAGGAACCGCCAGCCGTCGATCAGGGGGTTGGGGGCGTCCGGCTCCGGAGGGGCGGCGACCTCGTCCGTCGACATGTACAGCACCAGGGGGCCCTCCAACGCGGCGGTCAGCTGCACGGAGAGGCCGTACCGCCGGTCCGCGGGCAGACCGGCCAGGCCCAGGAGCATGCGGATGTGGGGCTGGGTCATACCGGCCGCGCCCGCCGGCACCGGCAGGGAGCGGTCCACGGCGGCCCGGGCGATCGCGTGGTGCTCCAGCAGGAAGGGGATGCGGGCGCACCCGTAGGCGACCAGGCGCTCGGCGGGGTCGGCGCCCGGTCCCAGCGGCGGCGGTCCGGACAGCACCTGTTCCTGGAAGCGGCGCTCGGCGTCTTCGAGCAGGGCCACGAAGATGCCCGCGCGACTGCCGAAGCGGCGGAAGACGGTGCCCTTGCCCAGCCCCGCGCGTTCGGCGAGGCCGTCCATGGTCACCTGCCGTGTTCCGTGTTCGGCGATCATCGCGCGGGCCGTTTCCAGCAGGCGTTCGCGGTTGCGCGCGGCGTCCGCGCGTTCGCCGCGCTCCTTCCCGAAGGGCACCAGGGGAGAAGTCACACGGACAACCTACCCCGGGAACATTAAACGGGGTAAAGTCCGTTTATAGTGGTGCGAGGGTCACCCGGACGGCTGGACCGTCCGGCCGTGTGGCCGTGCTCCGCGTACCGCGAACCCGAACACCCTTGGGGGAAGAGCCCGATGAACCTGTTCCGTCTGGACGCCAGCATCCTGCCGAACGCCTCCAGCAGCGCCGAGATCGCCGACCGGGTCGAGGCCGAATGGGCCGCCGCCCACCCTCGGGGCGCCGTCAACCGCCGCAACCTGGGCACCGACCCGCTGCCCGCCGACGCCTGGGCCCTGGCCACCATCGGCTCCGGTACGGACGAGGCCGACCGCGCCCCCGAACAGGTCCGGGCCCTGGCCCTGGCGGCCGAACTGGTCGCCGAACTCCAGGAGGCCGACGCTGTGGTCCTGGCCGTGCCGCTGTACAACTTCGGCGTCTCCCAGCACTTCAAGGCCTGGGCCGACCTGGTCATCGCCGGAGCGGGCCCCGCCAACCCGCTGCTGAAGGGCACCCCCACCGTGCTGGCCACCACCCTGGGCGGCGGCTACGGCCCCGGCACCCCCCGCGAGGGCTGGGACCACTCCACCCCCTACCTGGAGCGCGTCGTCGGCGACATCTGGCAGGCCGACCTGACCCTCATCAAGCGCGAACTCACCCTGGCCGCGACCACGCCGGGCATGGAGGCCCTCAAGGACCTCGCCCAGCAGGAGCACGACCGGGCCCTGGCCAGCGCCGAAGAGGCCGGTCGGGCGCTCGCCGCGCGCTGACGGCCCGGACGCCGTCGCCCTGTCGAGGCGCGGCCGCGGCGTCGGCGCGGGGCGGGGTGCGCGGGGTTGCGCCTTCCGTAGCGGCATGTGGTCTGTTGGACCCACGTCCAGGTCCCCTGAGGAAAGCCACCCCGCTCATGCACCTGTCCTTCACGCCGCCCCGCCGGGTCAAGATCGGTGACGCGGCGGCCTTCGCCGGCAGCACGCCGCGGGCCATCCGCCACTACCACGAGATCGGCCTGCTCCCCGAGCCCGAGCGGGGCGCCGACGGCCGCCGCCGCTACGGGTACGAGGACGTGATCCGCCTGCTGTGGATCCGCAGGATGGCCGACGCCGGGATCGCCCTGGACGACATCCGCGACTCCCTCACCACCGGCACGGCTTCCGCCGGTGCCGGTGCCGACGCCGACGGCGGGGACGGTATCGCGGGCGTCCTGGAGCGGTTGGAGGAGAGCCTCGCCGAGCAGGAGGCGGAACTGCGGCGGCAGCGCGCCGCCGTGCGGCGGATGCGCGCCGAAGGCAGCCGGGCGGGCCTGCTCTCCGACTTCGTCACCGAACGCCTCAAGAGCCTGCCCGAGGGCTCCCTGCGCCAGGCGGACCTGGACGACCTGCTGGTCACCGAGCGGGTCTTCGGCCCGCTCGGCGCGGCCGTCCGGGTCGGCCGCCTCATCGCCCTGGCCACGCGTCCCGCTCTGCGGGAGGAGTCCGACCGCCTCGACGGCGCCGAGGCGGCACTCGACGACGGCGTCGCAGTCGACGATCCGAGGGTGGCCCGGGTGGCCGCCGAACGGCACGCCTTCGAAAGCGCCCTGCACGCCGTCATCGAGGAGTCGGGCCCGGGGGAGGAGGACGACGCCCTCTTCGACGCCTGGGAAGCTCTGCACCCCGCTCCCGCCGATGACGGCGGGACGGAGCCCGGCTCCGGCAGGCGGGAGCCGGGCTCCATGAGCGCGTTCGAAGCCTTCGGCAGGATGCCCTACGACTTCTCCCCGGCCCGGCGACGCTGTATGGAACTGGCCGGGGAACTGTCCGCCCGGGACTCGCCCGCCGCCTGAGACACGGCCCGGACGCCGGTCCGGGGCGGAGAGCCCGTGACCGGGCCCGGGACGCGGCCCGCCCGGGCCCGGCGGCGTCGCGGACGCCGTGCGATCCGCCGGGCCGGGCGGGCCCACTGGCAGACGGGCCCCAGGGTCTGTTTTTTGGACGGGCCTCAGCTTGTGGGGGTTCGGTTCGGGCGCCCACGGGGTTCTGGAGGTGGCGGAGGCGGGTTCCCTTGGGAGAACTGCGCCGTAGGCGTCGGTTGTGGGTGGTGGCGGGCGACGGGTGGGCACGAGCGAACCCGCCGGAGACACCGCTGTGCCTGCTTCAACCCGATTCCCGTTCTCCGGGCGCCCGAACACGGACCGAAGCGGAGCGGAGGTCCAGAAAACACTGGCTAGGCGCGGATGTTGACGTCCACGCAGGCGTAGAAGGCGTTACCGGTGTCGGCGACGTTCCACCTGGCCAGCAGCGTGTGCCGTCCGCTGTACCCCGACAGGTCCACGGTGTGGCTGAACGACCACGGCGGACGGGCGCCGTGGTCGTCGAACACGGCCACCCGGTGGTTGCCGATGAAGTACTCCCAGGTGGAGGTCGAGTGCGCGGCCGTGATGGTCCACTCGAACGTCTGGACGCGGCCGACGTCGGTCACCCGCCAGCCCCGGCTGTCGTCGTTCAGCTCGGCGAAGCGGCCGACGCCGCCGTTGCACTGCATGAGCCCCTTGGGGCCCTCTACGCTCTGCGGCTCCCACTGGATGCCGCCGCACTGGACGATGCCAGCGGCGCACTGGGCCTGGCGGCTCATCGGGTTGGAGATGTAGCCGTGGGCGTTGGCCGTGCCCGCGGGCATGAGGCCGAGGAACAGGGTGGTGGCGGCGGCCAGCGCCGCCGCGGTGCGGAGCCGGTGCCGGTTGCGGGGGCGGGGGGTGTCGGACTTGGGGTTCGGCATGTGCGGGTCCTTCGGTCATGGATCGCGCCCCGGCGCGGGGCCGGGACGGTGGCGGGAATCCGTCGGGGGAGGCCCGGGCCGGTACCTGCCCGGGGCGAAGGCGAGCGCTCGCGACTGCGGAGGGAGGGCCGCGGGCGCCGAGCCCCTGGGGACGCGGCGCCCGGAGTCCCTCTGCAACAGGGGTTTCCCGCTCGGAGAGGCCGGTAAGCGGGCCGTGGCCAGGAGTCGTGTCCCCGGGCCGGGGCGGGGCGCGGGGGCCGACCGGACCGGCCGCAGGACCGGTCGGGTCCGCTCGCCGGGCGGTACGGGAGGGACCGCCGGACACGTGCGGACGGGAGCTGGAAGGACCCGGCCCCGCCGCGCGTGCGGTCCGCACCGGCCGGAGGTGGACCAATCCCGGCGCGGAGGGGAGGCGGCATTAGACCTCACCCGGAGGCCACTGTTTCCTTCCTTCTCCTTCCTTTTCCCTTCCCGGAGCCGATTCCTCCCACGGTTTTCGGAACCGCGTTCGGCCCGGGCCCCGGGCCCGCCCGCCGTTCCCGGCCTGCGCCCCGACCGCCGCCGACGTCCCCGGCCGGCCGCCCGCCCGCCGCCGATCCCGGGCGCACCGCCGCGCCACGCCGCCGTTCGTGGGGTGCCCGACCCCGGACGGGCGATCCGTGAGTATGGCGCCGTTGAACGTCCGAAACCGGTGACCCGGTGATCCGCCTCCCGTCGGCGCCGTCCCCTGGGAGCCGCTCCCGGTACCGCACGAGCGAGAGGTGACACGGTGGCCACCGACGGAGGGCAGTACCGTCCGGACCGCGAACCGGAACCGGGAGCCGTACCGGACCCCGAGACCGGACCGGACCCGGAGACCGACCCGGAGCCGGGAACCGCACCGGAGACCCCCGAAGGGGCGGAGCACGGCCCGAGCCGCCTCAAACCGGTCGTGTTCTACGGCTCGTCCGTGCTGATCGTCGCGCTCTCGGTCTGGGCGATCGTCGCGCCCGCGCACGCCGGGGACACCATCGGCGCCGTCGTGGGGTGGATCTCCGAGGTGTTCGGCTGGTACTACTTCCTCGCCACCACCCTCTACCTCGGGTTCGTGGTGGTCATCGCGCTCTCCCGCTACGGCAGGGTCAAGCTCGGCCCCCAGCACTCCAAACCCGACTACGGGGTGTTCGCGTGGGCGGCCATGCTGTTCGCGGCGGGCATCGGCATCGACCTGCTGTTCTTCTCCGTCTCCGGGCCGGTCAGCCACTACCTGGCGCCGCCCGAGGGGGACGCGCAGACCATCGAGGCGGCCCGGCAGGCCGTGGTGTGGACGCTCTTCCACTACGGCGTGACCGGGTGGGCGATGTACGCGCTGATGGGCATGGCCCTGGGCTACTTCTCCTTCCGCTACCACCTGCCCCTGGCCATCCGCTCGGCCCTCTACCCGCTGATCGGCAGGCGCGTCCACGGCCCGGTAGGCGACGCGGTCGACCTGGCGGCCGTCATCGGCACCATCTTCGGCATCTCGGTGTCGCTCGGCATCGGCGTCGTGCAGCTCAACTACGGGCTCGACTTCCTCTTCGGCGTCCCCGAGGGCGTCGCGGCCCAGCTCGGCCTGATCATCGTCGCCGTGCTCGTGGCCACGATGTCGGCGGTGGCGGGCGTGGACCGGGGCATCCGGCGGCTGTCCGAGATCAACGTCGTGCTCGCCGTCGTCCTGATGCTCTACGTGCTGGTCTTCGAGGACCCCCTCTACCTGCTCAACGCGCTCGTCCTCAACATCGGCGACTACCTCAGCCGCTTCCCCTCCATGACGCTGAACACCTTCGCCTACGACCCGCCGACCGACTGGCTCAACGCCTGGACGCTGTTCTTCTGGGCCTGGTGGATCGCCTGGGCCCCGTTCGTGGGGATGTTCCTCGCCCGGATCTCGCGAGGCCGCACCATCCGGCAGTTCGTGGCGGCGACGCTGGTGGTCCCGCTCCTGTTCACGCTGACCTTCCTGTCCTTCTTCGGCAACAGCGCGCTGAGCGTCGTGCGCGGGGGAGACGCCGCGTTCGGCGAGACCACCGTGAACCAGCCCGAACAGGGCTTCTACGCGCTGCTCGCGCAGTACCCGGGCGTCCTGTTCAGCGCCGGGCTCGCGACCGTCGTCGGGCTGCTCTTCTACGTCACCTCCGCCGACTCCGGCGCGCTGGTGATGGGCAACCTCAGCTCCCACCTGCCGACACCGGTCACAGACGCCGCCCCGTGGCTGCGCGTCTTCTGGTCGGCGGCGACCGGCCTGCTCACCCTCGCCATGCTCCTGGTCGGCGGGGTGGACACGCTGACCAGCGCGACCATCATCATGGGGCTGCCGTTCTCGTTCGTGATGTTCGTGATCATGTGGGGCCTGTTCAAGGCGCTGAGGGTCGAGAAGTTCCGGGCTGACGCCTTCCGGACCACCCTGTCCTCTTCGCTGTCGGACCGGACGGCGGTCGACCGCCGGGGGCCCGAACGCAACTGGCGTCAGCGGATCAGGCGTGCGGTGAGCTTCCCCGGCAGGCGGGCGGCCGAGCGGTTCGTCCGCGACGTGTGCCGCCCGGCGTTCCGGGACGTCGCCGAGGAGCTGCGTGAACAGGGCGCGGAGGCGTCGGTGACCGAGGGGGTCGACGAGGCCGTCGGCATCGCCTACCTGGAGCTGCGGGCGCCGATGGGCGAGGAGGAGGAGTTCAGCTACCGGGTGTGGCCGATGGAGGTGCCCACCCCCGCGTTCGCCATGCGCTCGCTCGCCGAGCACGACACCTACGTGCGCTTCGAGGTCTACCTCACCGAGGGCAGCCAGGGCTACGACGTGATGGGCTACACCAAGGAGCAGCTCATCGGCAACATCCTCGACGAGTACGAGCGGCACCTGGAGTTCCTGCGCCTGCACCGGGAGGCGACCTCGGGCTCCGCGCTCCCCGACCACGGGCCGGGCACCGCCGACGCCCAGGACACCGGGGAGCGCTGAGACCGTTCGCCAGCGGGCACCGGGTCCGGTCAGGCCGGAGGTGTCTCCGTCGTGGCGCAGCCGTTGTGACGCAAGGGTTTCGACCTGCGGTGAACCTGCGCTCGTAGCGGGTCCGGGCGGTCGTACCCCGCCACGGGCGCGGGACCGCGACGGACGGGCCGGGCCGCACGGCTGGGAGCGGTATCCGGGAGGCGTCCGAAATGTCGGGCCGCACGCGTAGCCTCTTCGCGGATCAGCGGGCGGCGCCCCGGCCGCCCTCCCCGAACCACCTCACCGCAGGAGCCTCCATGCACGAGCACCCGACCGTCCGCGCCTTCCGCACCGAGAGGCAGCGGGCCGGGACGGGGGAGTGGTCGCCCGACCACCGGCTGGTGGTCGGTTTCGAACCGGGCGGGGCCGTGCCGCTGGCCCAGCTCGGCTGGCGCGACCTCGACGGCGCGGAGGCGGTGGCCGGGTTCGACCCCGCCATGACCGCGTTCACCGGCACGCGGACCACCGCCGACGGCGCCTCCCACGCCTGGCGGGGGCGGCTGGTGGAGCTGCTCACCGACCGCCCCGTCCACAGGTTCGCCGTCGGGGGCGCGGACGGCGGGGAGGAGCTGCGGCTGCTCATCGAGGACGGCGGCTCCCCGGCCGCGCGGATCACCTGGGCCGACCGCGAGGGCGGCGGCGGCGCGGTCGCCCTGCGCACCATCGACCTGGCGGAGGCCGGGAGCGGGCAGGAGGCCACCGGCGGGGTGCGCGAGGTGCGGGCGGGCAACGAGCACACACGGGCGGGCGAGGTCGCCGCCAACCTCCTCGACGACACCTCCTCCAAGTGGCTGAGCTGGCGCGACGCCGACTGGCTGGAGTTCACCACGGCCGAGCCCGTCAGCGTCCGGCACTACGTCCTGGTCTCGGCCGACGACTTCGCCGACCGCGACCCCCGGGACTGGACGCTCAAGGGGTCGGCGGACGGCCGGACCTGGGTCGTGCTCGACACCCGCTCCGACGAGTTCTTCCCCGGCCGCCACCACGCCCGCGACTTCCACGTCACCGACCCGGCGGCGGACACCCCCTACCGGCACCTGCGGCTGGAGATCACCGGCAACTGCGGCGGCTCCGAGATCCAGCTCAACCGGGTGCGCTTCTTCTCCGAGGGGCGCACCTACGAGGCGTTCGACGGGCACCGCTACACGGCGGGCGGCGCGCCCTCCCCGTACGGGGGGATCGCGCGCGACCTGTCGGACCGCGTCCCGGCCACCGTCGAGCAGTGGCGGGCCTACCTGGCCGGGTACAGCGCGGACATGCTGCGGGTCCTTACCGCGGACGAACTCCCGGGGACCACCGCGGAGCAGCGCGCCGCCTCCTGGCTGGGCTGCGACGGCGCCTCCGAGGAGCGGATCGCGGAACTTGAGGGGCGGCTCGGAAGGCGGCTGCCGCCCGGCTACCGCGCCTTCCTGGAGGCCTCCGACGGCTGGGGGCCCGCGAGCACGTTCGTGTACGGCCTGCGCTCCACCGCCGCCGTCGGCTGGGCGGCCGACCTGGAGGACGAGTGCGGTGTGGACGAGTCCCTCGCGGCGGGGGAGGGCGGTCCCGTCGGACCGCTGCTGCTGGTCTCGGCCGAAGGGGACGCCCAGGACTGGGTGCTGGACGCGGGCGACGTCTCCCCCGACGGCGAGTGGGCCGCCTACACCTGGTCGAGCTGGAACCCCGGCCCGGGCGAGCGCCACCGCTCCTTCGCCGACCTCGTGGCCGCCGAACGCGCCTCGTTCGAGGAGCTGCTCGGCGCGGAGGGGCGCCCGGTACACCCGGAGGGAGCGCTCGAACTGCTGGCGAGGGGCCGCCGCGCCGCGCTGGAGGGCCGGGTGGAGGAGGCGCTCGGCGCCCTGCGCCGGGCCAAGGAGAAGGGGTCGGGCGCCGCCGCCTACCTCGAAGTCGTCCTCGCGGCCTTCCTCGACGTGCGGGGGGCGCACCACAGGCTGCGCGGCCTGCTGCACCGCCCCCACGTGGTCGCCGAGGTCGGCGCCGGGCGCATCGAGGCCGAGGCGGTGCCGCTCTACCTGCACAGCGCCGGTCTGGACGCCCCGGGCGGCGCGGCCTACGCCGAACGCGCCCTGGCCGGGGCCGTGCCCGGCCTCGACCTCCCCTCCGACGGGACCGGGCGTCGGGAGTGGCTGGCCTCCCGGCGGCTGCCGGAGCCGCCCGCCTTCGAGCGCGCCCTGGACACGGCCCGCGAGCTGGCCGCCCGCGGCGCCGCCGACGAGGCCTGGGCCGCCATCGAGGGGGCCCTGCCCGGGTGGTACCCCCTGGAGCCGAACCGGATCGCCCCGGTGGTCCTGCTCACCGACCCCGCGCTCCGCGAGGTCGTCACACCCGCCCGCGCCCGGGAGGCGGCGTTCACCCCGCGCGGCCTCCCGGGCGCCGCCGGGGAGGCGGTGAGCCGGGCCCAGGGCCCGGACGGACCCGCCGCGTCCGGGGGCTCCGGCCGGGTCCCGGCCCGCCGCGACACGCGCTGACCGACCCGTGCCCGCCCGCGCCGTCCCGGGACGGGGGGAGCGGCGCGGGCGGGCACGGATCAGCCCTGTTCCAGCTCGCGCAGGTACTCGGCGAACTTCTCCAGGCCGTCGATGTTGCGCGGACCGGAGATGCCCTCGTTGTAGTCCAGGACGAAGAAGTTCTCCTCGACCACCGCCGGGACCTCCGACATCGCGGGGAAGGAGCTGAGGAAGTCGATCTTCTCCCGCGCGGGCTGGTCGCCGTAGTCGAGGATGATGACGACCTCCGGCTCGGCCTCCACCACCGCCTCCCAGCCGACCTGGGTCCAGCGCTCGTCGAGGCCGGCGAAGATGTTCTCCCCGCCCGCGTGGCTGATGATGTCGTTGGGCGGGACCTGGCTGCCCGCGGTGAAGGGCTGGTCGGTGCCCGAGTCGTAGAGGAACACGGGGACCGGGTCGCCCGTGGGTGCCTGCTCCTCCACGGCGGTCACCCGCGCCCGGTAGCCGGTGACGAGCTCCTCGGCGCGGTCCTCGACGCCGAAGATCTTCCCCAGCCGCTCCAGGTCGGTGTACAGGCCCTCGAAGGGGGCGGCCTCCTCGGGGTGCCCCGGGTAGTTGAAGCAGGACTCGGTGTGCATGAAGCTCTGGACGCCGAGCCCGTCCAGGATCTCGGGGGTGATGCCCCGCTCCTCGCTGAACCCGGAGTTCCACCCGGCGACGACGAGGTCGGCCCCCGCGTCCACGACGAGCTCCCGGTTGAGCAGGTCGTCGCTGAGGAACTCCACCTGTGCGTACTCCTCGGCCCAGGGCGACTCCTCCACCGGCGGGTTGGCGGGGGGCATCACGTACCCGTGCACGTGGTCGGTGAGCCCGAGGGCGAACAGCTTGTCCGCGCTCCCGGCCTCGTAGGCCACGGCCCGCTGCGGGGTGGTGTACTCCACCTCCTCTCCGCAGCGCCGCACGGTGACAGTGCCCGAGGCCGAGGCCTCCTGCCCTTCCTCCACCTGGGCTCCGCACCCGGCGACCAGGACGGCCACGGCGGTCAGGGGGAGCAGCGAGCGGTGGGACGCGCGGGTCCCGAGGGGTGTCCGGTGTGTCACTGGAGGCCTTTCTCGACGGCGGGGAGCAGCCGGTACAGCAGCTGGGGGTCCCCGGTCAGGGGATGGGGGACGACGGAGGCCTCGATACCGAAGACCTCCAGGAGCAGGGCGGGGGTCAGGACCCGGTCGGGAGCGCCCGCGGCCACCAGACGGCCCTCCCGGAGCACGCCGATCCGGTCGCAGGCCGCCGCGGCCAGGTTGAGGTCGTGCAGGACCACCAGGACGGTCAGCCCCGAGTCCCGCAGCAGGGACAGCAACGCGATCTGGTGGCGGATGTCCAGGTGGTTGGTGGGCTCGTCCAGGACCAGCACGCTGGGCTCCTGGACCAGGGCGCGGGCCACCAGCACCCGCTGGCGCTCGCCCCCGGACAGCTCCATGACGCCCCGGTGGGCCAGGTGGGCCACCTCCAGGCGCTCCATGGCCCGGCGGCACAGCTCGCGCTCGCGCGCGTCGAGCGGCTGGTTGCCGCGCAGGTGCGGGGCGCGCCCCAGGGCGACGACCTCCTCCACCGTGAAGTCGAGGTCGGTGCCGCTCTCCTGGGTCAGGGCGGCCACCCGCTGCGCGTTCTGGCGCAGGCTCAGGGAGGACAGGTCCTCGTCCCCGACCCACACCGTTCCGCCGCTGGGGCGCAGCGCCCGGTAGACGCAGCGCAGGGCCGTGGACTTGCCCGAGCCGTTGGGGCCCACCAGCCCCACGACCTGGCCTTCGGGCACGTCCAGGGAGAGGTCCTGCACGATCTCGGCGCCGCCGAGTTCGACGGACAGCCCGTCCAGGCGCAGGTCCATCATCGTCCTCCGAACAGGTAGCCGCGGCGGCGCATGAGGCCGAGGAAGACCGGTACGCCGATCAGGGCGGTGATGACGCCCAGGGGGAGTTCGCGCGGGGCCACCACCACGCGGGAGAAGAGGTCCACCCAGACCATGAGGACCGCGCCCAGCAGCGGGGCGACCGTGAGCACGCGCCGGTGGTCGGCGCCCACCGCGATCCGCACGATGTGCGGGATGACCAGGCCGACGAAGCCGATCGCGCCGCTGACGGCGACCATGGCCCCGGTCATGACCGCGGTCACCGCGAACAGGACCTTGCGCTGCCGTGCCGCGTCCACGCCCAGGCTCGCCGAGGTCTCGTCGCCTAGGGCCAGCACGTCGAGCGGGCGCGCGAGGCCGCGCAGCAAGAGGATTCCCAGCACCACCACGACGGCCACCACCGGCAGGGAGCTCCAGGTGGCCGCGCCGAAGCTCCCCATGGTCCAGAAGAGCACGGTGGCGGTGGCTTCGCTGCTCGGCGCCAGGTAGACGATCACGCTCATCACGGCCTGGAAGCCGAAGGAGAGCGCCACCCCGGTGAGCACCAGGCGCAGGGGGGTGACCCCCGTGGGGGAGCGGGCGATGAGGTGGACGAGCAGCGTCGCGCCCAGCGCGCCCAGGAAGGCCCCGGCGGAGACCGCGTGGATGCCGAGCGCGGACAGCGCGCCCAGCACGCTGACCAGCACCGCGCCGACGGAGGCGCCGGAGGAGACGCCCAGGATGTAGGGGTCGGCGAGGGCGTTGCGGACCATGGCCTGGACGGCCACGCCCACGACCCCCAGACCGGCGCCGACGACGGCGGCGAGCAGGACCCGGGGGGTGCGGATCTGCCAGATGATCTGGTAGCGGACCACCTCGTCTGCCTGGATCGCGCCCCCGCTCAGGGCCGCCCACAGGTAGCGCACCGTCTCGGCCGGCGGGACCACCGCCGAGCCCAGGCCGATGGCCAGCACCGCGGAGACCGCGAGGAGGACGCCGAGGACGGCCGCGGCGGTGGCCGTGCCCGCCCGTGTGGCCAGCCATCTGACCCCGGCCGGGCCGGACCGCCCCGGCGTCGCGCTCTCGGGCGCCGCGCCGTCGGATGCCGCGCCGTCGGGCGCCGGGCGCGTACCGCCGGGCGGGAGGGACACTTGCCGCACCTGGTTTCTCCTCCCGCTGGGTCAGCAAAAACGATAATGGTTTTCATATTAGGGCAAAGACGGTTCCGTCGGAACTGCCGGGGGCGGATGCGTGCGCACCGCGACCCCTTTGTCCGGAACCGGCCTTGGCGTGCGCGCCGGGCCGAGCGGCTGGGCTGGTGCGCGCGGAGGCCGCCTCCGCGGGGCCGTGGGTCCCGACCTGGGCGGGGGTCGTCCCGCCGCCGTTCGCGGGACGCGGCGGGCGGCGGCGGGCCCCTGCTCGGCTTCGGTCGATAGCGCCTGACCGGAAGGCCGTGGACGGCAGAACCGATTCCGGTGCACCGATGTCCCGGACTCTCCCGTAACGCCCCGGTGCGCTCCGCGGTCCGCGGTGGGGCCGGTCGCTCGGGGGTTACCTGTTCCTACTCTCCGGAAACGTTCGAATACGATAAGTAGTCGAATCCGAAGGGGGCTCGCGTGCGCGTCACCGTGGGCATCACCGCCGCCGTCCTGTCCGCCGCCGTGCTGGCGCCCGTCACCGCGTCGGCGCACGCCGCCGCGCACGCCGCCGAGGCGGTCCCGCTCGCCGTCGCCGCGGCCGGTCTGCCCGTCACCGACGAGAACCGGCAGGGGTACGACCGCTCCCTGTTCCCGCACTGGACCGACACCGACCGCGACGGCTGCAACACCCGCGCCGAGGTCCTGATCGAGGAGGCCGTCGTCATGCCCGAGGTCGGTGAGCGGTGCCGCCTGAGCGGCGGGCAGTGGGAGTCCTACTACGACGGGCGCGCGCACACCGAGGCCCGCGCCCTGGACATCGACCACATGGTGCCCCTGGCCGAGGCCTGGGACTCGGGCGCCTCGGAGTGGACCACGGACCGTCGCCGCGACTACGCCAACGACATGGGCGAACCGGTCGCGCTGGTGGCGGTCACCGCGGCGCAGAACCGCTCCAAGGCCGACAAGGACCCCGCTCAGTGGCTGCCCGCCTCGGCGGAGGCGCACTGCCGCTACGCCACCGAGTGGACCACGGTCAAGGTCCGCTGGGCCCTGACGGTGGACCCGGCCGAACACGAGGCGCTCGTCGCCCTCGCCGCGGAGTGCCCCGACGCCGTGGTCGAGACCGAGGCGGCCTGACCCGCCCGGGAGGCGGAAGCTGGCTGGCCAGGTGGTGCCTGGGAGCGCGTTCATCGCCGGGGCCGCTGGCTCAGCGTGATACACACGCTACCGAGCGTGAACGTGAAAAGGAAAGCTGCGTTCTCTACATCCCTCAGAACATGTGGAGGAAACACCGCATGACCCTGCCCTGTCACAACCCCGCAGTGGGCGCGAGAGCGGCCCCCGCCCCGGACCCGAGCCGGGCCCGCGACCTCCCCGGGGAGGCGCAGTGAGACGCGAGGCAGTCGTCACCGGCATCGGCGTGGTGGCACCCGGAGCGATCGGCGCGGCCGCGTTCTGGGAGATGCTCACGGCGGGACGCACGGCCACCCGCCACGTCACCCTGTTCGACGCGTCCGACTTCCGCTCCCGGATCGCCGCCGAGGTCGACTTCGACCCCGCCGCGCACGGGCTGGACGAGCGCCAGGCCGAACGCATGGACAGGTACGTGCAGTTCGCCGCCGTCGCCACCGCCGAGGCGCTGGCCGACAGCGCCCCGCCCCTGTCCGAGGTCTCGCCCTGGCGCGTGGGCGTGAGCATGGGGACGGCGGTCGGCGGCACCACCCGCCTGGAGAGGGACTACGTCGAGATGAGCCGGGGCGGCGCCGACTGGGTCGTCGACCCCGAGGCCGCCTCGCCCCACCTGTACCGGGCGGTGACGCCCAGCGCCCTGTCGGGGGAGATCGCCGAACTGGTCGGCGCGCGCGGACCGGTGCGCACGGTCTCCACCGGCTGCACGTCCGGCCTGGACGCCGTCGGCTACGCCGCCCAGGCCATCGAGGACGACCTCGCCGACGTGGTCGTCGCGGGAGCGGCCGAGTCGCCGATCTCGCCCATCGCCATGGCCTGCTTCGACGCCATCAGGGCGACCTCGGACAGCAACGACGACCCCGCGCGGGCCTCCCGGCCCTTCGACCGCGAGCGCAACGGCTTCGTCATGGGCGAGGGCGCGGCCGTCCTCATCCTGGAGGAGGCCTCCGTCGCCCGCCGCCGGGGCGCGCGCATCCGCTGCCGGGTGGCGGGCTTCGCCAACCACGGCAACGCCTTCCACATGACCGGCCTGCGCCGCGAGGGGCAGGAGATGGCGCGGGCCATCACCACCGCCCTGGACCAGGCGCGGCGCCCCGTCACCGACGTGGACTACGTCAACGCCCACGGATCGGGCACCGTGCAGAACGACCGCCACGAGACCGACGCCGTCAAGCGCTCGCTGGGCGAGCACGCGCGGAGGGTGACCATGTCCTCCATCAAGTCGATGGTGGGGCACTCGCTGGGTGCGATCGGCTCCATCGAACTGGCCGCCTGCGTGCTGGCCATGGACACCGGCGTCGTGCCGCCGACCGCCAACCTGAGCACGCCCGACCCCGAGTGCGACCTTGACTACGTGCCGGTGACCGCCCGCGAGCGGCGCACGGACGTGGTGCTCTCCGTGGGCAGCGGCTTCGGCGGCTTCCAGTCCGCGGTCGTCCTGGACCGGGGCAGCGAGGTGCGCGTATGAGCACGGTCATCACCGGACTCGGCACGGTCTCGCCCGCGGGGGTGGGCGTGCCGGAGTACTGGGAGGCGGTCCGGGAGGGGCGCTCGCTCCTCGCGCCGATCCCCGACTTCGACACCGACGGCTTCCACGTGCGCGTGGGCGGGAAGATCCCCGGCTTCGACCCGCGCGACCACCTCGACGGCCGCTACGTCGTCCAGACCGACGCCTTCAGCTGGTTCGCTATGGTCGCGGCCGGCGAGGCCCTGCGCGACTCGGGGCTGGACCCTGCCGCCGACCCCTACGCGATCGGTGCGCTGATCTGCAGTTGCACGGGCGGAGTCGAGTTCGGCCAGCGCGAGATCGAGGCCCTGTGGAGCAAGGGGCCCGACCACGTCGGCCCCTACCAGTCCATCGCCTGGTTCTACGCGGCGAGCACCGGACAGATCTCCATCAGCAACGGCCTCAAGGGCATGTGCGGGGTGCTGGTCACCGACGAGCCGGGCATGCTCGACGCCCTGGGCCAGGGCGAACGGGCCCTGCGGCGCGGGACCTCCGCGATGCTGGTCGGCGGCAGCGAGGCCCCGATCGGCTCCCCGTTCGCGCTCGCCTGCCACGCGGGCGCCGAGGTCCTGAGCCGGGGCGAGGACCCCCGTACGGCCTACCTCCCCTTCACCGAGGGGGCGGCCGGCCACGTCCCGGCCGAGGGCGCGGCCGTCGCCGTGGTGGAGGACGGGGCCGCCGCGCGGGCGCGCGGCGCCAGGATCCGGGCCGAGGTCGCGGGGCACGCGAGCACCTTCGGCGGGGTCGGATCGTTCGACCCGGGCGGGGCCGGACTCCTGCACGCGGCGCGGGAGGCGATGCGCCGGGCCGCCGTCGCCCCCGGGGACGTGGACGTGGTCTTCGCCGACGCGGTGGGCACGCCCAAGGCCGACGCCGACGAGGCCGCCGTGCTGCGCGAGCTGTTCCCCGGCGGGGTGGCCGTCACCGCGCCCAAGACCGGCTTCGGGCGCGCCTACGCCGGGGCGGGCGCGCTGGACGTGGCCGCCGCGGTCCTGAGCCTGGAACACCAGGTCGTGCCGCCCACGCCCAACGTCCCCGACGCCCCCAGCGGCCTGGACCTGGTCGTGCGGGTGCCGCGCGCCGCGCGCCTGCGCACCGCGCTGGTCCTGTCGCGCGGCCTGGGCGGCGGCAACTCCGCCGTCGTCCTGACCCGCCCCGATCCGGCCTGACCCGATCCGGCCCGACCCGGGCCGGGCCGGCGAACAGACCCGCACCCGGAACGCGGACCGACACGTGAGGCGGCACGCGCGCCGGGACCCGAACCGACACACGAGATTCCTGAGGAGACCCATGTCCGACAGACACATCGAGATGGAGGAGCTGGTGGAACTCATGTCCGCCTGCGCCGGTGTCCGGACCGACGCCGCCACCGCCTCCACGAGCACCTTCGACGAACTGGGGATCGACTCCCTGGGCGTCATGGGCATCGTCGCCGAGATCGAGCGCCGTGTCGGCCGCAAGCTCGGGGCGGACGCCGAGGCGGCGCCCTCCCCGGACTCGCTGGCCGCCCTCGTCAACGGGGGCGCCGCCGCCCCCGCGAAAGGAATGTGATCCCGTGCCCGGAAGCATCGAGCACAGCGTCGTCATCGACGCGCCCTACGACTTCGTCTGGGACCTGACCAACGACGTCGCCTCCTGGCCCCAGATCTTCACCTGGCACTCCTCGGTGGAGGTCCTGGAGCAGGACGGCGACACCACGCGCTTCCGCGTCACCAAGAACCCCGACAAGCAGGGGCGCGTGTGGAGCTGGGTGTCCGAGCGCACCGTGGACCGCGAGGCGGGGGAGGCGTGGTCCCACCGCGTCCAGACCGAGGGCTTCGAGTACGTGCGGATCCACTGGAACTACGAGCAGGTGCCGGAGGGCGTGCGTCTGACCTGGAGCTACCAGTTCGCGATGAGGCCCGACGCGCCCTTCGACGACGAGCAGATGACCGTCAAGTACAACCAGAACGTCCCGACCGAGATGGAGCACATCAAGAAGAACGTCGAGGCGGCGGCGCGGGCGCGGATGGAGGAGGCCACCACCTGAGCAGCGCCCGCTGACCGGTGCCCGCCGCGGCCGGGGCCGCCCCCGTGCTCCGCGCGGGGGCGGCCCCGGCCGCCTTCACCCGGCGGGGCGGGAGGCGGGCCGCAGGCGGGGGCCCCGGGAGAGCGGACCTCCCCCGGGTTTGCCCCACCCGCCGGTTGGTGGAGTGCGGACCGGGGCCGGGCGCGCCGCACGCGGATCTGCGGCACGGGCGCCGGAACCGCCCGGTTCAGGCGTCCGCGACCTCCGGCAGGACGGAGCCGAACAGCTCGACCGCGCGGCGGGGGTCGGAGAACCCCTGGCCGTACACGTAGGCGACCGAGAACCCGGTCGCGGCCAGCTCCAGAAGCTGACGGACCAGAGCGTCCCGCGTGGTGTCGGGGGTGACGGAGAAGGTCGTGGTCCTCTCGATCCGGTCGTAGTCGCGCCCCAGGTCCTCGCAGTGCCGACGGAGCACGTCGAGCTTGTGCGCCGCGTCCGGGCCGCCGAAGATGTTGCACGCGTCCGCGTACTGGGCGACCATGCGCAGCGTCTTGCGCTCCCCGCCGCCGCCGATCATCAGGTACGGGTGCGGTGCGGAGATGTTCTGCGGCGAGTTGAGGGTGCGCTCCAGCGTGTGGTGCCTGCCCCGGTAGGGGCCCTCGTCCCCGCCCCACATCTGGAGGCAGATCTGGACCGTCTCCTCCAGGCGCTCGAACCGCTCCGCCGTGGTCGGGAACGGGATGCCCAGGCCGTGCGCCTCGTCGGCGTACCAGGCGGCCCCGACGCCCAGCCCGGCGCGCCCGCCGGACAGCGTGTCCAGGGTGCTGATCTGCTTGGCCAGCACACCCGGTTCGCGGTACACGGCCCCCGTGACCAGGGTGTGCAGGAGGACCCGGTCGGTGTGCGCGGCCAGGAAGCCCAGGGTGGTGTACGCCTCCAGCATGGCGTTCTCCTGCGGGCCGATGTCCCCGCCCATCTGCCAGAAGTGGTCCATCACCGTGAGCCGCGAGACGCCCGCGGCCTCGGCGGCGCGGGCGGTGTCGGCGAGCGTGGGGCCGATGGCTGGCGTGCCGCCGTCCCAGGTGAAGTCGGCGACGTGCATACCGAGTTCCATGTGTCCTCCTCGACGCGTGCCCGGAGGGTCCCGGACGGGCCCAGTCTGCTGCCTGCGCCCCGTGCGTGCCGGTGTGTGACACGGCCCGGGACCGGGTCTCCCGGGAAGGGCGCCCGGTCCGCGCCGAGCGCGCGGTGCCCGAGGCGGGCGGGCGGCTCCGGATGCGTGTGGCGCCCGACGCGGGAGTGGGGCGCCGGACGCGAGTGGTGTTCGGGGTGAGCGGTCAGCGCCGGGTGCGCAGGGTGTGGCGCAGGACGGCCTCGATCTCGCCCACGGTGGGGGTGTCCCCTCCCAGCAGCACGCGCGCGCACAACCCGTCCGACACCGAGGGGAAGGCCTCAACCGCGACCGGGTCGTCGGTGTGGCGCCGGGCGATCTCGGTGAGGGTTCGCCGCCAGCGCAGGGCCATGGGGCGCAGCGCGGGGCGGCGCGCGGCGAGCAGCGTCAGCTCCCGTTCGGCCAGGGCCCGGCGGCGGTCGGGACCGGCGGCCTCGGCGATGAGCTGGGCCAGGGTCGCGAGGTCGTCGCCGTCGGCGTCCATGACCCGGCGCAGTTGGGCGATGTAGGAGTCCGAGGCCACGGTCAGGGCGGCCACGAGCAGGTCGTCCAGGGTCGCGAAGTAGTAGGCCACCGAACTCGCGGGCACCCCTGCCTCCCCGGCGACCGTGCGGTGGGTGGCACCGGAGACCCCGTCGCGTTCGATGACGCGCAGGGCCGCGGCGATGATCGCCTCCCGCTTGCGTTCGCCCCGAGCGCGGCGTCCGTCGACCCGCGCGCCGGTCGTTCGCGTCATCTCCGCCTCCAGGGCCGCGTGCTGCTCGGCTCGCTGGAGTCTAGCAGCGCGCGCTCCCGGAGTGCGGGCGGACGACGGCCCTCAGGCCGCCCCGAGCTGCAACAACACCACCCCGAGGGTCGCGAGGCCGATGCCCGCGGACTGGGTGCGCGTCAGCCGGTCTCCGAGGAGGAGGGAGCCGGCCAGCGTGACGGCGACGACGCCCGCGGCGGCCCAGACGGCGTAGGCGACCCCGAGGTCGAGCCCTTCGAGGAGCGCCAGTGAGAACAGGTAGTAGGCGCCCAGGACCGAGGCGACCGTCAGCGCCGTCGGCAGCGGGCGGGTGAACCCGTCGGAGTAGCGCGTGGCGAGGGCTCCGACCACCTCCAGGGCCACGGTCCCGGCGAGGAGGGCGTAGGCGGTCAGCATGTTTCCTCCCAGATGTCTCGCGTCGGAGCAGAGCCTCACGCAAAACGAACGATAGTTCAACTAGTTATGATCAGGGCGGCATTGCTTGTGCTCTAGGCCATGGGATATAAGTTGAACTATCGTTCATATAAATTCGGGGCACATGGGTCCCGTGATGCGGAGGGGTACGCCATGGCCTGGTTCTTCCTGGTCGCGACCATCGCGACCGAGGTGCTCGGGGCGTTCGCGACCCGCGCCTCGGACGGCTTCACCGCCCCCGTCCCCACGGCGCTGGCGGTCGTCAGCGTGGTGGGGGCCTACTACCTCTTCTCCCTCGCGCTGCGGCGCGGGATGCCCGTCGGGGTCGCCTACGGGCTGTGGACGGCACTGGGCGTGGCCGCCGTGGCGGCCCTGGGAGTCGTCCTGCTCGGGGAGGCACTCACCTGGCCGCGGGCGGGCGGTCTGCTGCTGGTGGCCGTCGGCACGGCGTTCCTCCAGGCGGGCGGACGGGAGGAGGGGGAGCGGGCCGCCGCGGGACCGACCCCCGGGCCCGGGGAGTGACCGGCGGCAGCGCGTCCTAGGATGGCCCGCATGCCTCCTCTCCAACGCACCGCAACACTCCGGTGAAGGCCTCCTCGGTCGTCTCCTTCACCGCCTTCGTGGCCGTGTTCGTCCTCTCGCGCCAGGCCTCGCGCCGCTTCATGGCCGAGACCGCCGAGTTCTCCGGCTTCGTGCTCGAAGCCGCCTCGTTCGCGGTCTCGCTGGCCCTGGCCGGGCTGGCCTCCGGCGCGGTCCTGTACACGGCCCGCCTCTTCCAGCGGGACTGACGCCCGGTCGGTTCCGGGAGGGGGCATCACGCGCCGGGTGCCCGCGGATAACGGGAAAGTCCCAGTACACGGCGGTGACGGCCGTACGGGAGGGTCGGAACCTAGACTTTCCCACGTGGCAGCGGAGAAGGCGCACGGGGACGTGCGCGGTGCGGCGGACGGCACCCGCGACGCGCACCAGGACGCACGCGGCGCGGCCGGGAAGGCGCGCGGTGCCCTCCTCCACGCGTACGGGGACCGCGACCCCGCCGCCGCCCGCACCCGGCGGGAGCGCCCGTGACCGGCTCCCACCGCGGAGACCGCCGCGGCGACGCACCGGGGAACCCGGCCGACCCGGCCGGACCGACGGGCCCGTCCGGTGCCCGCCTCACGCGCAGGCTGCGCCTGGACCCCATCGGCCCCGAGCACGCCCGCGAACTGTGGCGGCTGCACCGGGACCCCGGCGTCGCCCGCTGGTACGGCGGCAGGTGGACGCGGGGGGAGGCATGGGAGAGCGCCCTGCACATGGAACGCGCCTGGGAGACCGACGGCGTCCACAAGTGGATCGCGCACGACCGGTGGACCGGCGAGCTGGTCGGGCGCGGCGGCCTGTCCCGCGCCGTGGTGGACTCCCTGTGGTGCCTGGAGGTCGGCTGGGCGATCCGCGAGTGCTTCTGGGGGCTCGGCTACGCCAGCGAGATCGGCCGCGCCGGCCTGGAGTTCGCCTTCCGCGACCTCGGCGCGGACGAGGTGGTCTCCTTCACGGAGGTGCACAACCTCCGCTCCCGCGCGGTCATGGAACGGCTCGGGTTCGGCTACGCGCGCGAGATCCGCCACGGGGGAGAGCCCTTCGCCCTCTACCTCATCAGACGCCCCTGAGACGGCGCGGACGCCGGGTACGGGGGTTTCGGCCCGCACGGGGACGGTCCGCCGCTCCGCAAAAACGTTGCCCGGGCCCGACCTGCGGCGTTAGCGTCCCTCCCATGAGAGCTTTGACTGAGCGGGACATCCGGACGTCGTTCGTGAACTGCTCGAAGGGGGAGGCGCAGCGGCTCTCACTGCCGCGCGACCTGGACCGGCGCCCGTGGGAGGACCTGGACTTCCTCGGCTGGCGCGACCACACCGCGCACGAACGCGCCTACCTGGTCACCGAGCGCGGCGACCGGCTCGTCGGCGTGGCCTTCCGCCTGTCCAACGTCCGTGCCGGGCTGCGCCGGAGCATGTGCTCGGTGTGCCTGACCACCCACCCCGGGCGGGGCGTGGCCCTGCTGGCCGCGCCCAAGGCGAGGCGCGCCGGCAAGGACGGCAGCACGGTGGGCCTGTACATGTGCACCGACTTCGCCTGCTCGCTGTACATCCGCGGGAAGAAGGAGCCCGAGCAGGGAGGGCGCTTCGAGGAGTCCCTCACCGTGGACGAGCAGATCGCCCGCGCCTCGGCCAACCTGGGCGGCTTCCTGGACCGGCTGTCGGCCTGACCCGCGGGCGGGCCCCGGACACCACGGCGGCGGGCGCCGCGCCCGCCGCCGTCCCGCGTGTCCGACGCGTCGCGGGCCGCCGCCTGACCCGCTCCCGGGGGCCGGGGCGTCTCCGCTGCCCCGGCGGCCCCGTGAGTTCCGGTGGTCCGGTCAGCTCCTCCGGCTCCCCCCAGCCCAGCGGGCCTCCCCGCGCCCCGTACGTCCCGGGTACCCGGACCGCCCCCTCCGGCGCCGCTCAGTCCACCGGGTGCCGGGGCTCCACCACCGTCTCCGGCCCGGGGTAGACGAGCCGCTCCTCCCCGTCCGGGAACCGCACCACGTACGGCGGCCCGTCGTCGGCGCCGCGTACCTCCACGATCTCCCCGACGTGCTGACCCTCAGTGCTCACGACCCCGTGCGTACGCACGTAGTCGCCGATGGACGCCCGCATGACCTCTCCCCCCGTTCGACCGGTTGGCCGTCACCCACGGCACCTACCCGAAACGCCGGTCCGGCGAAACGGCCCCCTCGGGCGCCGGGTAGGCACAAGTGCGTATCCGGTCCCCGACGAACCACAGATGCGGGCCCGGGGCCCCTCTTCCTAGCGTGGTGCACCACGAGAGCGGAAGAGAGGGGAAAACGTGCTCACGGTGCGCGAACTGACCAAACGCTACGGGGGGAGGACGGCGGTGGACGGGCTCACCTTCACCGTCGAACCCGGGCGGGTGACGGGATTCCTGGGGCCCAACGGCGCGGGGAAGTCCACGACCATGCGGATGATGCTGGGTCTGGCCCGGCCCACGTCGGGGGAGGCCCTGGTCAACGGGCGGGAGTACGGGCGGCTGGACCGGCCGACGCGGCGGGTCGGCGCCCTGCTGTCGCCGGACGCCGCCCACCCCGGACGCAGCGCCCGCGCCCACCTGACCGCGAAGGCGGCGGGCGGCGGGATTCCGAGGAGCCGGGTGGACGAGGTGCTGGAGGAGGTCGGCCTGACCGGCGTCGCCCGCCAGCGGGTGCACGGGTACTCCCTGGGCATGCGCCAACGGTTGGGCGTCGCGGACGCGCTGCTGGGGGACCCGGGGGTGCTGCTGTTCGACGAGCCGGTGAACGGGCTCGACCTGGACGGCGTGCGTTGGATGCGCGACCTGACGCGGCGGCTCGCCGACGAGGGGCGCACCGTGTTCGTCTCCAGCCACCTGATGAGCGAGATGGAGATGGTCGCCGACCACCTGGTCGTGGTGGGCCGGGGGCGGCTGATCGCGGACGCGCCGATCTCCGAGGTGATCGCGGCCTGGTCGCGCACGCACGTGCTGGTGCGCAGCCCGGACGCCGCGAGGCTGCGGGAGGGGCTGGAGCGGCTTGGGCCGTCGGTGCGGACCGAGGCGGTGGAGGACGCCCGGGACGACAGGGGTGTTCGGGGAGTCGGGCAGGCCGGTGACGCCCGTGACGGCGATGGCGTCCGGGACGGCGACCGCAGCACCGGTCTGAGGGTGTTCGGGCTCGGCGCGGCGGAGGTCGGTGACCACGCGCACGCGGTGGGCGCGCGGGTCCACGGGCTCCGCTTGGAGGAGGCCTCCCTGGAGGAGGCCTACCTGGAACTGACCGGGGACGCCGTCGAGTACGGCGCCCGTTCCGGACCCGCGGTCTCGGGCCGGGACGCTTCTGGGAACGCGCCGGGGGACACGGGACCCGCCGCCGGGAACCCGGCGTCTGCCGAGAGCACCCCGGGACCGGCCGGGCCACTGCGCCGCACGGGACCTAGGAGGTCCCGGTGAACCGGTGGCATGGGGAAGGGGCGCGAGCCCGGGGCGGGAGCCGAAGCGGACGGGACGACAGGGGTGAGGAGAGCATGACGGGTGTGTCCAGGGCGTTCGGTGCCGCGAGTGCGGAGGAGGGCTCCGGAACCACCGCGAGCGCCAGGGGAACGCGGCGGGCGGCGGGGACGGCGA
>NZ_LEKI01000120.1:0-18446 GCF_001029525.1 Nocardiopsis sp. RV163
GAACACCGACCGTCCCGCGCGCCCGCTCCCCCTCAGCGGGGCGCGCGGGACGGTCGGTGTTCTCGTTCACGTGCGCCCGGTAGGGCGTACGGGGGCCGGGCGGGGCCCGGCTTCCGTTTCCCCTGGGGCGCACGAGTCAGGCGAGGTCTCTGCCCCCGCTGCGCCCCGAGGCCGACATGCGCACGACGGTGGGCAGCCGCTCCAGCTCCAGGGACTCGCGCAGGGAGTCGACCCCGTCGTCCCGGCAGGCGTGCCACACCTCAACGGGATCGGCGTCCTCGGTCAGCACCAGGTCGAGCCACAGGCGCGGCTCCCGCGCGGACTCTGTGAACCTCGCCCTGCCGCGCACCACGCGCGGGTGCGCGCTGAGCTGGGCGACCAGGGCTCCCCCTGCGGCGGACGGCGACACCTCGGTCCGCCCCGCCGCCGTGTCCGCGCCCACGAGCAGCCTGCGCGGGCGGTACGCGCGGCCCTGGAGCAGGAGCCAGCGCACGGACAGCACGGTGAGCACCAGCGCGACAGCAGCGGCGGAGTGCGGTGTCCAGGGCCAGGCCAGGACCCGTGCCACCGGTTCTAGGCCGGTCAGCGGGGCGGCGGCGGGGCCGTCACCGAACAGGCCGCCGCCTACGGCGAGTCCGGCCCCGCCGCCGACCAGGAGCACCAGGCCTGTGAGGAGCAGTCCGAGCCGGTTTCCCCGCGCGGTCCACCTGCTGCGGCGGTGGGGGAAGCCCCGGATCGTGGACCGGGTCGGGGCGTGCCCGTGTGACGCGTCGGCGCGTGTCGTGCCGGTGCCGACCGTGCCGGTGCCGACCGTGTCGGCGGCCGCCGTGCCCTCGTCGCCCGTGCCCGGGGCGGTCCCGCCGGTACCGCCCGCGGCGATGCCGACCGTGTCCGGGCCGCCCGTGCCCGCGTCGCCCGTGCCGGACGGGTCCGGCTCCGGTGCGGACCGCTGTCCGTCCATGCTCACGCCTCCTCCCGCACCTGGACGCGGACCCTCGGCGCGTGGACCGGAACGAGCTCCTCCAGCCTCCGGCGCACGGCCGCGTCCACGTCCCGCCTCAGCCAGTGTGCGCCGCGTACGTGCGTGCGCGCCCGCACCCGCACCGTGCGGCGGCCCACCCGCACCCGCGCTCCGCGGACCCCGTCCACCCCGCGCGCCGAGACGGCGAGGATGTCGCGCAGCGCCCGCCGGGACAGGCCCACGGCCATGTCCCGGTCGTCGGTGCGCAGGACCAGGTGGCCGCCGTACCCGGGCAGCAACGCCGCGGTCAGCAGCATCAGGCCCAGGGCCGCGGCGGCCCCCGAGGCCAGCATGGTCTCGGGCGCCTCCCACGGGACCGTGGCGGCGCGGGCGGTCACGCCGCCCACCGCGGGGAACGGCGCGGGCGCGCCGACCATGCTCGCGGTGATCACGGCGAGCACCAGCCCGGAGACCGTCGCCACCGAGGCGGCGACCACGACGGCGGGAAGCGACCGCCGGGGCCGGAAGACCCTCACCGCGGTCCGCCGGGCCCCGCGGTCCCCGCGCCGGCCCCCGGGCGGGGTGCCGCCCGGGTCCGCGGACGCCCCGTGGGTCCGCGCCTCCTCCTGGAGGGGAGTCATCTCCGCTTCCTCCGATGGCTCAGCGCACCCGCGGCGCGGGTACGAGTTCGACGATCTCGATGTCGGTGCTGTGGACGGTCAGCCCGGTGAGGCCCTCCACCGTGGCGGCCACGTGCGCGCGGACCTCCTCGGCGGTGCGGGCGAGCGGGGAGGGGTAGGCGACGGCGATCTCCAGGCGCAGCCCCACGCGGGAGCCGCCCCGGCGCACCTCGGCGCGGGCCCCGCGGCCCTCCCCCGCCAGCCCGCCGAGCCGTTCGCCCAGGGGGCGGGTGGACCGGTGCTCGGAGGCGGCAGCGCACGCCAGGCGGCGGACCGCCCGGTCGGACACGACCGTGGCGCCGCGCTCCTCGGGCGGCACCCGGGGCGCGTGCCGGTCCGGCTCGGCGCCGGACCGCGCACGCGCGCCGGGTGTTCCGGCGGCCTCCGCGGCTTCCTCCCCGGGGTTCTGCGCGCGGCTCCCCGGGAATGCCTCGGCGGCGCTCACAGGCGACCACCGCGCTCACGGCGCGTGAACAGCTCCGCGAGGTCGATCTCGCCCTCGTAGGCCCTGCCCGCCAGGAAGCCCGCGGCTCCCAGGACCAGGACCAGGAGGAAGGCTCCGAAGCCCCCGAAGGCGGCGGCGAGGCCGAGGACCGCCCCGAAGGCGAGTCCGACGATCGACCACATGGGTCCTCACTCCCTCACGTCGTGTCTGCCGGTGTGCCGCTGTCCGCTCCGCCGTCACATGACCCTCGGCTCGCCCGTGGAACGGCTCTCCTCCTCGTCCGGCAGGTGGATGTCGTCCACGGTCACGTTGACCTCGGTGACCTCCAGGCCGGTCATCCGCTCCACGCCGGAGACGACGTTGCGCCGCACGGCGGCCGCCAGGTCCGGGATCGAGACGCCGTACTCGACGACGAGGTTGATGTCCACCGCGGCCTGGCGCTCGCCGACCTCCACGGCCACGCCGCGCGCCGCGGTGCCGGTGGAGGTGGAGCCGGGGATGCGCTCGCGGACGGCGTCGAAGGCGCGTCCGGCCCCGCCGCCCATGTGGTGGACGCCCCGGACCTCCCGGGCGGCCATACCGGCGATCTTGGCGACCACGTGGTCGGCGATCGAGGTGCGCCCGGTGCCGGTGCTCAGTTCGTGGGAGTGCTGGGCGCGCACGGGGGCGCTGTCCGCGCTGCCCGCACCTCGCAGTTCGGCGGGGGCGAGTTCACTGCTCTGGTTGCTCTTCGCGGCCATGGCCGGTTCTCCTCGTGTTCTCTGGTGTTCGGTCAGGGGTGGACGCGGGCGGCCCGCCGTGGGCGGGCCCGTCCGCCGGTCCTTCGTACGGGGCCGTCGGGGCCGATCCGAGCCGCACCGGCGGTGTTCCGGGCGGCGCCGCCGACTCCTCTTCCGGCGGTGTCGCGGCCTCTACCGCGCCCGGTCGCGCGAGGAGGCCGTGAAACGGGCGGCCGCGTCGACGACCACGCCCCGGCTGTCGGTCCGGGCGTGCTCCGGTGCGGCGTCGGGGGTGCGGGCCAGGGGCGGGGCGCCCGCCAGGACGTTCGCCTCGGCGGCGCGCCCGGCGGCCGTCCTCCTGAGGCTGAACCCGATCTCTCCCATGGCGGTACTCTCCTCGCTAGCTCGGCGGCACCCCTCGCGGCGCCGTCACAGGGGAGGACACGGGGAAGGGCCGTCGGCTCACGGCCGTTTTCGTGTGACCTGTGTCACTCATAGTGTGGGGGAGGCGCGGGTGCGGGACTGCCGTGTTCGGCGGAAACCTGGGGTAGTTTCTCTGTGCTCGTGTACGGGGAGGGGTGGCCGCAGCGAC
The DNA here is from genome assembly GCF_001029525.1 of Nocardiopsis sp. RV163. Classification (NCBI taxonomy): domain Bacteria; kingdom Bacillati; phylum Actinomycetota; class Actinomycetes; order Streptosporangiales; family Nocardiopsidaceae; genus Nocardiopsis; species Nocardiopsis sp. RV163. The sequence continues at coordinate 3,398 of NZ_LEKI01000120.1, forward strand.
GATGCACAGGGAAACCGCACTTCCGGAGAGCGTGCTCGTGGAGCGCGCCCAGGACGGGGACGACAGGGCGTTCGAGGACCTCGTCCGTCGGCACCAGGACATCGTCTACCGGATCGCCCTGCGTGTGCTGCGCGATCCCGCCGACGCTCGGGACGCGGCCCAGGAGGCCCTGATCACCGCTTGGCGCAGGCTTCCCGAACTCGCCGACCCGCAGAGCTTCCCCGCCTGGCTCAACCGCATCGTGGGACGGCGTGCCCTGAACATGCTGCGGGGCCGCAGGCCGGTGGAACCGGTGGAGGACGACGAACGGTTGGAGGCACGGGAACCCGGACCGGCGGGGGAGACGCTCGCTGGCGACCTGCGCGGGGCGCTGTTCGAGGCGCTGTCGGGATTGCCGCCCCCGCAACGGATCTGCTGGGTTCTGCGCGAAATGGAAGGATTGGGCTATGAAGAGATAGCGGAGATCGTCGACACGACCCCGACCGCTGTGCGTGGACGTATTCACCGCGCGCGTACCCATCTCGTGGAGGCGCTTGAGCCATGGCGGTAGACCCGTCCGACGACCACGACCGACTGCCCTGCGGGACCCCGGTGGACGCACTCCTGAGGGACCTGCTGTCCGGTCGGCTCACCGGGCACGAGTCCTCCTGCCAGTACTGCCTGGCGGAGGCCGGTGAGCTGCGCCCGCTCGTCGAAGCTGTGCGCCGGGACGACGAGGAGGAGGTCACCGCTCCTCCCGGTCTGCTCACGGACGTCATGCGCGTGGTGCGCGCCGAGCGCCGCTCCCAGGGAATGATCGTCCTGAGCGGCTCCGGCCCCGGCGGCACCGAGATCCGCGAGTCTGCCGTGGCGGCCATGCTCCGGACCTCCGTCGAGTCCGTCCCGGGTGTGGTGGTCGGCCGCTGCCGCGTCGAGCAGACCCGCGAGGGCCTCTCCGTCCGGGCCACGGCGCGTGTCGCCGTCGGCTTCCCCATCCCGGACGCCGCCGACGCCGCCCGGCGCGCCATGCGCTCCCTGGCCGAACAGCGGCTCGGCCTGCCGGTCGCCCGCCTGGACATCGATGTCGTCGACCTGGACGATCCGGCCCGGGGCGGGTGAGGCCGTGACCGGTGTGCCTACTCCTCCGCTGCGGGGCGGAGGCCGGGCACGCCGTCGGAGGGGCGGACGCCGTCGTCGCACAGCGCCAGCCAGTCGCCGCGCGCGGGAACGAGCGCGAGCACGACCAAGGTCATCCCCATGGACATGAGCAGCGCGGACGCGAGCATCGCCTCGGGGGCCGCCCAGAGCTCTTCGTGTCCGTGGGTGTCGAACCAGATCCACGCGTGGTGGTGCAGCGAGCCGCCCGCCAGGGTGGTGGTGATCTCGGCGGTCGCGAGTAGGGCCACCAGGGAGGCGACGGTCCCGGTTACCAGGAGCGGCAGCGGGTGCCGGGCGCGCAGTGTGCGCACCGGCGCCTCGGAGCCGCTCGTCGATCGCGGGTGCGGATCGCGGGCCCTGTTCTGCGGTCCGGTCCTGGTCACGTTGTGGTTCATGTGTTCCGTGTGCTCCATGCGTCTGTGGACGGAGGGCGTCCAGCGGGAGGATGTCGTCATGGGCAGGACACACCGTTGCCGTTCCACCTCACGGTAGAAGTGCTGTGAGGCGCGGCATATTCCGTGTGAGTGAAGCCGGGAAGTCCCGCGTCCTCGCTGCTCGGGCGGTCTTCCCGGGAGCGTCACGGCCTCGGGAACCCCGGTTCGGCGGCCGTTGCCCGGTGCGGCCGGGAGGCGCCCGACTCCGGGCGCGTCCGCTGCGGGGACGCGCGCCGCACGCGGGAGTGGCCGGAGTCACTCTCCGTTGTTACCGGTCCTTCACGCACGGGCGAACGGGCGCAACGTCGCCCTGGGATCCTCGGTCCATGGACGTTTCCGAAGGACGGCACGGAACCGACGACCACCGCCACGGCTTCTTCGGCCGCGAGGCACTCGACCTGGGCACCCTGCTCCTCGCCGCCGGTGCGGCGCACCTGGTGGTGCTCTCCCTCGGGCACAGCGACGCGGGCGTCCGCGTCCTGATCACCGTGGGGCTGCTGCTGCTCGCGGTCTCCGCGGTCCACCGGTGGCGCCGCCACAAGGCCGCGTCCGCTCCCCGAGCGCCCCGGGACCCGGGGGCGGTGGGCGCGCCCGCGAGCGCCGGGGCGCCCGGGAGCACCGGCTCGGCCGGCGGCCGCGGCCCCTTCCGGAACCACCACCCGGCCGGACTGCCCGCCGGGGAAGGGCCCGGGGCTCCCGCCGGTTCCCCGGCGGGCGGGGAACCGGTGCGCTCCCCGTCCGACGACCTGCTGTGGAGCGTCCGCGCGACGGTCGCGGACGTGCCCGGCGGCCTGGCCGCGCTCACCGCGCGGTTCGCCGCCCTCGGGATCGACATCCGGCTCATGCAGGTCCACCCGTCCGGGGCGGACGCCGTGGACGAGTTCTTCGTCAGCGCTCCCGCGCACGTGGGAGAGGGCGACATGTACACAGCCGTAAGGGAGGCGGGCGGACGCGACGCCGCCGTGCGCCGCGCCGACGTCCACGAGCTCAGCGACACCACCAGCCGCACGCTCGCCCTGGTCGGCGCCCTGGTCACCGGGGCGACCACGCTGGAGCGCTCGCTGCTCTCCCTGGCCTCCGCGCGGGCCGTGGAGCACACCGCCGAACCGCCCGCCGGAACTGCCCGCGAGGACCTGTCCGGCACGGTCATGACCCTTCCGGCGCCCGACGGCGGTGTCCTGACCGTGCGCCGGGAGGTCATCCCCTTCACCGCCGTGGAGTTCGCCCGGTGCCGGGCCCTGGCCCACGTCGCCTCGTCCCTGCGCGCGCGTTCGCACAGCCCGGACCCCGGAGGGCGCTGAACCCGGTCGGGCGCCGCCCGCCGTCGCGGCGGACGCGCGGCCCGGGAAACCGCCGACGCGTCCGCGCACGTCCGCCCGCACACGAGGACGGAAGTCGTCCACAAGTCCCGCGCGGTGGGGAGAACCGGGCGCCGGATGGGTAAGGAGGACGTATGGCAACCCCCCGTTTCCTCCCGACACAGCACCCGAAACAGACCCTCCTCCTGGCCGTGGCCGCGGCGTTCGCCCTGCTCCTCGGGGCCGTCGTGGCGGCCCCGGCCGCGCACGCCGCACCGGCCTCGGTCAGCACCGGACCGGAACTGCGCCAGGGCAGCTCCGGGGCCGGGGTGAGCGCCGTCCAGGAGCGCCTCTCCGAACTGGGCTACTGGATCGACGGCGTGGACGGCCAGTTCGGCTTCCACACCGAGCAGGCCGTCGTGGCCCTCCAGAAGGCCGCCGGGATCGCCCGCGACGGCGTCGTGGGCCCGGCCACCCGGGCAGCCCTCGCCGAGGGGGTGCTCCCCGAGGCACAGAGCACCTCCGGCGACCTGCTGGAGATCGACCTGGACCGGCAGTTGCTGCTGGTGGTCTCCGGCGGCGAGGTGGAGCGAGTCCTCAACACCTCCACCGGGTCCGGTCAGCCCTACGAGTCCTCGGACGGCACCGAGCGGATCGCCACCACCCCGACCGGCACCTACACCGTCTTCCGCGAGGTCGACGCCTGGGACCCCGGTCCCTACGGTGCGCTCTACAGACCGAAGTACTTCAACGGCGGCATCGCCGTGCACGGGTACCCGGTCGTCCCGGCCCAGCCCGCCTCCCACGGATGCGCCCGGGTGAGCCTGGCCGCGATGGACTGGCTCTGGGAGAGCGGCGGCATCGACGTGCACACCACCGTCCTGGTGCGCTGACCCGGAGGCGGCCCGGCCGCACGGCCGGGCCGCCCCGCACCTCACCTCTCGGAGCTGCTTGCGAAGGGGGAGTGGCCGCCGGGGAAATCCTCGACGTGCCTCTCCGCCGCCTCGTCCGCTCCCGTGGTGTCGTTCACGCGGGAGGTCGGCGAAGCGGTTCGTCCGCCGGGCGACGAAGTCCTCGATGTCGAAGGGGACGGACCAGCGCAGTGCGGGCACGGGTTCGCGCCGTAGGTCCACACGGTGAGTTCCGGGTCCCTCCTCCGGTGCGCCCGTGAGAACGGAAGGAAGAGCACCTTTCTGACCGGGGCCGGGGCCCTCCTCCTGAGTATTCGCCTGGCTCTCCGAAAATATTAGGGAATATTCCACATGAGGTGATCCATTCCTTTGTCATCTTCCGGTTCCTGTTCCGGTCCCTGCGGGTGCGGATCCCCACGGATCCCCATTTTTTTCGCAGGGTGTGCTTCTTCCGCTCGCGTCCTTTCCGGAGCCGGGCCGTTCGATGTCGACCGTCTCCAGAAAATTACTGAATCGTTCATCTGTCCGAAAGATTTGCTTTCCATGGGTGTAACTTCTCGGGGCATGTAGTGCGTGGTCGCCGTGCCTCCGGGGCGGGGCCGCGGTGCCCACGACAGACGTGCCGTCCGTGAAATGGAGATCCCGGGAATGCCCTTCCGCGTCGCCACGGAGCCGGGTGCACCCGGCCGCCCCAACGAGGACTTCGCCGCGGCGACCGCGACCAGCGCGGTCCTCCTGGACGGGGCGAGCGCGCCCAGGGACCTGGAGACGGGCTGCTCCCACGGGGTGGCCTGGTACACCCGGCGGCTCGGTGCGCTGCTGCTGGCCGGGGCCGACGCGGGGGTCCCCCTGCGCGAGGCCCTCGCCGACGCGATCGCGACGGCCTCCGCCCTGCACGCGCACACCTGCGACCTGGCCAACCAGGAGAGCCCGTCCGCCACGGTCGTGGTGGTCCGGGTCGGCTCCGACGCGCTGGAGTACCTGGTGCTGTCCGACTCCGTGCTGCTGGTGGAGGGCGCGGACGGGGTGCGCGTACTCACCGACACCCGCCTGGACGACCTCAGGGCCGACCTGGCCCGCCGGGGGAGCCCCCGGGACGCCATCCGCGCGTACCGCAACGTTCCCGGGGGTTTCTGGACGGCGGGAGCCCACCCCCGTGCGGCCGAGGAGGCACTGACCGGAACCCTGCCCCTCGGGCGCTTCACCGCCATGACCGACGGGGCGAGCCGGGTGGTGGACCTCTTCGGGGACCTGGATTGGGGCCAGGCGTTCTCCCTGGTTTCGGACAAGGGGCCGCGCGCCCTGCTGGACCGGGTGCGCGAACTGGAGTCCGCCGACCCCGACCGGCTCCGTCATCCGCGCGGCAAGGGGAGCGACGACGCCACGGTGCTGGAGTGGACACCGTGACCCTGGTTACGGTCATGCTTGAATTGAATATTCGGACAAAATAATTTGGTGCACTCGGGAACTCGCCCCCCGGCGTCCCAGGTGGTCGCGTTTCGGGAGCTGCTCCCGCGGGCGACGTTTTGCCCGGTGCTCCAGATGACCTTTGTTGCCCTTTGCGGTAAAAGCACACAACAGTGGGAGCGGTGGCGGCGACGTCACGCACGGGAGAGACCAACGCCTCTCCGAAACCGTGTCGCCAGGCGCTTTCGCGTTCCGTGTTCATCCGGTAGGTTTCTCCGTAACCGAAGCGCCGGAGTTCTCCCCACAACAGCTCGTATCCGGCCTTCGTCGTTCTCTCCACCCCCGCTCGCGTGCGCGCCGAACAGGCGCGGCGCTTACGAGAGAACCCCTCATGGCGTGGACTTCGACCGGTGAAAAGGAGATGGTGTGACCACCACGGGCGTCCTCGAACCCACCGGACCGAACCGGTCCCTCGGTCGCACGAGCTGGCTCGACCGGGTCCTCACCACCCCCGGCTCCGCCGTCGAGCGCCACCCGACCGTCCGAGCCCTGGACGGCTACGAGGGCCGCCCCAACCCCGTGGACGCCACGACGCCCGCGGAGTTCCTGCTGGTCATGCGCCGCTACCTGGTGTGGGCGGGCGACTGGTCCTACCTGGAGCTGGAGTACCTGTGCGGGGGAGCGGTGCGGGCGACCACCTTCCGGGACGTCCTGGAGGGGACGCAACTGCCCCGGTACGTGTTCCTGATGGCCTTCGTGACCGCCTGCGCGGGTGAGGACGCCGCTGAGCGCCAGCGCTGGACGACCGCCTGGCACAGGCTCCGGTCGGCCGGTCACTGAGTTCCCCGGGACTTCCCCTCCGGCTTTTCCCGGCGCCCCCGCTTCGCCCCCTTTTTTCCACGCCCGGGGCCGACCCGGCCTGACCGCGCTCCGCCGCCGGGTCGCCTCGCGGTGGCCCGGCGAGGCGGCCCGGCGTCCCCGGACCCGTCTCACCCTCGGGGGAAGAGCGCGTCGGTGAAGGCGTTGCGGAACTTGCCGTCCGGGTCGAGCGCGCGTGTGAGGCGTGCGAAGTCCGCCGCGCGCCCGTACCGGGCGGTGATTTCGGCCGGGCCCATCGCGGTCAGCTTGCCCCAGTGCGGGCGGGCGCCCAGCGGCAGGAGCCGCTCCTCCACGGCCGCCAGGAGCGGCGCCACGGCCCGCGGGTCCGGCAACCACGTGAAGTGGAAGGTGACGCAGTCGCGGCCGTGGGCGGGGCTCAGCCACAGGTCGTCCGCGCGGACCGTGCGCACCTCCGCGACGTACAGTGCCGGGGCCAGCAGGTGCCCGATCCCGCGCAGGGCCGCGAACGCGGCGCCCGCGGCCTCGCGGGGCACGTAGAACTCGGACTGCAGCTCCCTGCCCGCGCTCGGCTCCAGCTCGGGGCGAAAGTGCGGGAGCCGCTCGTGCCAGGGGCCGACGACCCCCATCTGCTCGGTGCCGGGTTCCGGGGGCATCCCCGGGACGGGGTGCACCGGCCCGGACGCCGGCCGACCGCCCCGCCAGGCGCCCTCGGGGCGGTCGGTGCGGTGCTTGAGCCACACGGAGCCCTCCCCGAGCCAGTCGGTGAACAGGCTGACGCTGTAGGCAGCGCCGAACACGTCGTCGACGCGGTCGGCCACTTCGTCCAGGGGCACCCCGACGCGGACCCGCTGTGCCACCGTGAACGCCGGTTCGATCTCCAGGGAGAGCCGGGTCACGACGCCCAGCGCGCCCAGCGCGACCACCGCGCCGGGGAAGACCTCCGGGTCCTCGTCGCGGCTTAGCCAGGCCAGGTCCCCGTCGGGGCCCAGGAGCTGCACCGCGCGCACGGCGGCGGACAGGCAGCGCTGGCCGTCCCCGGACCCGTGGGTGCCGGTCGCGCACGAGCCCGCGACCGAGATGTGCGGCAGCGAGGCCAGGTTCGCCAGCGCGAACCCCCGCTCGTGCAGCGCGGTGACCAGTTCGGCGTAGCGTGTACCGGCGGTGACGGTGACCGTCCGGCCCCCGGCGTCGATCTCCGCCTCCGCGGGCAGCGCGTCCAGGCGCACCAGGTCTGCGTCGGAGTCGGCGACGAGGTTGAAGGAGTGGCCGCTGCCCAGCGCGCGGACCCGCGCGCTGCCGCGGACGACGCGGCGCAGTTCGTCCAGCGTCCTGGGCCGGTGGACCCGCGGGCTGGCGAAGGTCACGTTGCCTGCCCAGTTGGTGGTCCGCGCGTGCGGTGCTGGCATGGGGCGCTCCGTGGGTGGGACGAGCGGCGTACGGCCCCGGCTTCCCGGGCGCCGCCACGGCGGGCGGCTTCCCGGAGGATAGCCGGGCAGCCCCTCGCGCGGTCCACACGGGAGTGCGCCCGCGACCGGCTCCGCCCAGGTAGGGGGCTTCGACGGCGAAGGGTCGAGGCCGGTCCCGCGGGGCGGGTCCTCAGCCGTCGAGGCGCCCGACCGCATCGTCGACCAGAGCGCGTCCCGCCTCGCCGTACAGGTGGAAGACCGCGTCGGCGCCTCTGGCGCGCAGCTCCTCGATCTCCTCCTCATGGGTGACCACACCCGCGATCGTGGCGCGTCGGTCGTCTCCGCGCAACTGTTCCAACGCCGCCAGGTTGCCCCGTTGGTGGGGCATGGCCAGAACAACCAGCCACACCTGCGGGTCGAGCCGGAGCCGTTCCCAGAAGTCGGGGTCGGTGGCGTCGCCCTCCACGACCAGGTAGCCCCGTTTCCTCAGGCGCCCCACCGCGACGGGGTCGTGCTCCACCCCCACCACCGGGATCCCGTATTCGTCGATCAGCCGATCGTAGGCCCCGCGTCCCACGCGCCCCATGCCCAACACGACGGCGCGGGCCCCGGCGACTTCGATGGGGCGGTCCCCCTCCGGGGGGCCGGGACGCTCATAGCGGGACAGCCAGGGCCCGAGCCTGCGGGACACCGATTCGCCGAGGGCGTTCAACGGTGCCGACAGCACGAAGCTCAGCGCCACGAAGAGCGCCAGCGTCACCAGCCAGTCCTGCGACAGCCAACCCCGCGACACCGCCATGGAAGCGATGATGAGCCCGAACTCGGAGAAGTTGCCCAGTGCCATCCCCGTCAGCAGTGATGTCCGCCCACGGAGCCTGAAGCACAGGAACAGCGCCGTGAAAAGCGCCACCTTCACGGGGATGAGCAGGAGGATCGGCATCGCCAGCAGGGAACCGGCGGTGGGCAGGGCCGTGAGCCCGATGCTGAGGAAGAAGCCGACCAGCAGGACCTCCTTGACCGACATGAGCGTCCTGGCCAGGGAGGGGGCGTTGGAGGAGGGAGCGAGCAGCAGCCCGATGACCAGGGCGCCCAGGTCACCCTTGACGCCCAGCACGTCGAACAGGGTGTGACCCGCCACGAGCGCGGCGGTCACTCCGAAGAGCACCTGCATCTCCCCGTGCCCGATGCGGTCCAGCGTCATGCGCAGCAACGGGGCCGCCGGCAGCAGCAGGAGCAGCAGCGGTGCCCAGGGGCTGGGGTGTTCTCCGGCGGAGGCTGACAGGAACGCGACCGCGAACACGTCCTGGGTGATGAGTACACCGATGGCCAGACGCCCGTAGAACGAACCGGACTCGCTGCGCGCCTCCAGGGCCTTGGCCGCGAAGACCGTGCTGGAGAAGGACAGGGCGAAGCCGATGAGGAGCAGTGACGGCCAGCCGACTTCCCGGAGCATGGCCAGCCCGCTGAACCGCAGCGCTCCGACGAAGAGGGCGGTCACCAGGGTGGAGGCGAGCATGTGGATGGTCGCGGTGCCCCACACCTCGTAACGCAGCAGCGAGCGAACGTTCAGCTTCAGTCCGATGGTGAAGAGCAGGAGGGTCACCCCGAGGCTCGCCGTGCTCTCCAGCGTCGGAGTCACCCCGTAACCCAGGGCCTTGAGGACGAAGCCCGCCGCCAGAAAACCGACCATGGGAGGCAGGCGCACCGCCAGGGCGCCCAGCCCTCCGGCGAACGCGGCCACGATGAAGGCGGGTTCCACGCGCCACCTCCACTTCGTTCGGAGCCGTTCGGGCGGGACCGCCGCGGCCGGTCCGACCAGCGCTCCCCGCTACGCCGCAGGCCACGGCACTCGCACGGACGGGGGCCCGCCGGGCGCCCACCACCCCGAACGGCGATCACCTCGCGCTGACCGGGCAGACGACACGCTATCCGCGCCCGTGGGCTATTTCCGGGTGCGTGCACCGTGAGCCTCTGTCCGTCGGCCGCATGTCGTGAGTCCGGACGCCACCTTGGCGCACGGGGACGCCCCTTCGCCCCGTCTGGCGGCGCCGTTTTGGTAAACGTTGTTTAAATCGGTTCCGGGAGAGAACGACACAGAGGGGATCGGCGTCGCCAGCCCAGCGGTCAGGAGGCGTCCGGTGCCGACGGAAGGAACACGAGACGAGGGATGAGGGGATGTCCGTCATGACGAGCGCATTTCGCATTGGTCCGGTCCGAGCCGCCGCCCTGGGCGCGGTGTCGCTGCCCGCGCTCCTGCTCGCGTCCGCGCCCGCGGTCGCCGGAGCCTCCGACTCCGGTGCGGGAACCATGAGCGTCCGCGACTGCACGGCTGCGGACTTCGAGGTGGCCGAGACGGCGCGCGAGGGCGCGGCCGGTACCGTCCACATCGAGTTCGAGCTGGTCAAGCAGGAACCGCTCAGCCCCGAGGACGACGTGGCCTGCACCATGTACCCCTCCGTCGCGGACATGTACTGGGGCGAGCCCGACGGCAGCCTCATCGGCGCCGACGCACAGGTTCAGGGGCAGGACGGCGACGTCTTCGCGCTGTACCCGGGCGAGGCGGCCAAGGTGACCGTGTCCCGTCCCAACCCGGAGGTCTACGACCCCGAGGAGTGCAACCCCCTCCAGGCGTCCGGTGCCCACCTGTTCCTCCGGAACGACGAGGGCTCCGCCTACGTGCCCACGGGCGGAAACGACCGCGTCTGCGTCAACCCGGACATGGGCGCGTCGACCGTTTCCGAGATCACCCCGGCCTGATCCTGTCCAGCGCGGCCCGGCCCCGCCGGGGCCGGGCCGCCCTGTTCCTCCCCCGCGCCTCGGGCGCGGTCCACCGTCTCGAGGCGGTGCGCTCGAAGGGACCCGAACCCCCTGCCCCCGGTCCGCCGCTCCTCGGTCGTCGCGGCGACGGGACCGGGCCGACGACGCCGTGCCCGCGGTACCGGTTCCCCGCCGACCGCGCCGCCGCGTGCCTTCCTCCGAGCGTTCCTCCGAAATCCCACGCATGGTGTGCCCCGAGCGGCATGGAGGCGGCACCCGCCCCTCCCCGCACCGTGTCCCACGGCGGCCGGCGGGCGCTTTTCCCTTTTTTGATCACCTCCTGGAAAAAGGACGGTGGAAACCGCGAAGGGCAAAGGCCGGACGAGAAGAACACAATGAAAGCGCCTGCCTCCCCAGAAGGATCGGTTCCCCGGAACCCGCCTCGCCGAGACGTCCCCGGTCCGGGGGACGAATTCGAACCGCCCGGCCCTGGACGACCGCTACCGCATCCGGAGCCCGGTGCCCTTCGGGAAGACACGGAAAAAAATGAGGGGAAGCGCATCCGATCCACCCTCCGCGGGAGAAGAGACCATGAAACCTGAGATCGGCTGATCGACCCGGAGGACACGATGCAACGCTTTCCGTGGACTGTCATCGGTGCCGCCGCCGCTGGTACGGCACTTCTGCTCAGCTCGGCCGCACCAGCGTTCCCGGACTCGCAGGAAGCGCAGGTGTCCGTCGTGCACGCCGTGCCCGACGCGGTCGTCGACGTATACGTCGACGGCGACGCCGTCCTGGAGGACTTCCAACCCGGCAGCGTCTCCGACGCGCTCGCCCTTCCCGCGGGTACCTACGACCTGAAGGTCACGGAGGCCGGAGCGGGGGCCGACGCCGAGGCCGTCGTCGAGGCGCAGGACGTCGACGTCCCCGCGGGCGCCAACGCGAGCGTGGTGGCCCATCTCGACGCCGGAGGCGAGGCGGTGCTCACGCCCTTCGTCAACGACACATCGGAGATCGACGCGGGTGAGGCCCGGCTCACGGTGCGGCACACCGCCGCCGCCCCCGAGGTGGACGTGCGCGCCGACGGGGAAGTGGTCGTCGAGGGGTTGTCCAACCCCGACGAGGAAACGCTGCAGGTGGGCGCCGGTACGATTTCGGCCGACGTCGTCCTGACCGGAACCGAGGACGTGGTGATCGGTCCGGCCGACCTGGCTCTGGAGGAGGGCAGCAACACCGTCGTCTACGCCTGGGGGAGCGCGGAGGACGGGAACCTGGATCTCATCGTGCAGTCCATCGACGGTAGCGGTTCGGCGCCCGCCGGCGTACCCGGCGGCACGGGCGGAGCCGCGGACGGTTCGGCCGCCTGGACGGCCGTCGCCGTGCTGCTCGGCTTGGCCGGGGCAGCGGTGACCGCGTACGCGCTGCGTGGGCGGACGGCCCGGTGCGGCCCGGCGTAGGTTCGCGCGGCCGCGGGAAGGACGCCGCACGCGGGGGGTCCCCGCGTGCGGTATCCCCGTGTGGGAGGTTCCCGTGAGACGTCCATGGATCCTCTCCGTACTCGGAACGTCGCTCCTGGCCTCGTCGGCCGCGGTTCTGATCGGTGCGCCCGCCGGTCCGGGTGACGTCGGGGCACGGCCCCCCGGACCGCGGGTCCTGACGGAGGATCCGACGGCCCGTCCGGCCGCCCCCGCGCCGGACGCCCCCCGGCAGGACCGGGACGCGGTCACCGCGGCGCCGGCGGAGCCGGAGAGGCTGCTCTCCCACGACCTCGGGCTGTCCGCACCGGTCGACCCGGTCGGCGTCGACGACGACAGCCAGGTCGAGGTGCCGTCGGACATCACCCGCGTGGGGTGGTACCGGTTCGGGCCGGGGGCGGGGGCCACGTCGGGGTCAGCCGTTCTGGTCGGGCACGTCGACTCCGCCGAGCAGGGCCGCGGGGCGCTGTGGCCGCTGGGAGGAGCGGACGTGGACGACGTGGTGGAGGTCGAACTCTCCGACGGGACCGCGCACGCCTACCGGATAGTGGCGCGGGAACTGATCGACAAGGAAGAGCTGCCGACCGAGGAGATCTTCGCCCGCCGTGGTCCGCACCGGCTCACGTTGGTCACCTGCGGGGGTGAATTTGACCCGGAAAACACCTCGTACAGCCATAATATCGTCGTCACCGCCGTCCCCCTGGAATCGCGGTGAGTGAATCCGGGGCTGATGGCCGGACGCGGGCTAGCATTTCCCCATGGAGCAGAGCGCCGCTGAGTTGAATGACAACGAGCTGGCGCTTTCCTTTTCCAGCGGTGACCAGTCCTGCCTCGCGGAGGCCTATCGAAGATGGTCGCCCCTGGTTCACGGAATGGCACGCAAGACCTTTCTCAACACCCAGGAAGCAGAGGACATCACCCAGCAGGTGTTCGTCGCCGCCTGGCGGGGGCGCACGAACTACGACCCCGAGCGAGGAAGTCTGTCGGCGTGGTTGGCGGGCATCACCCGGCGGCGTATCGCTGACCGGCACGCCGCCGTCGAACGTGAACGCCGCTCCTTTGCGGTCTTGGCCGCACAGCACCAGACGCGGGTGGACGAGGAGCATCGTGTGGCCTTGCGGCTCACCCTGCAGACGGAGCTCGCCCAGATGCGCGAGCCCCGCAGGTCCGTACTCGAACTGGCGTTCTTCGAGGAGCGCACGCACAGTCAGATCGCCTCCGCGCTGTCCCTGCCGCTGGGAACGGTGAAAAGCCACATCAAGCGGGGCCTGTGCCTTCTACGCAGCAGAATGGAGGAGGTGGAAGGTGGAGCACCCTGACGCCGACCGTCTCGCCGAACTGGTGGCACGGTTGGATCCACCCACCCTGGCGGAGCGGTCGCACATCGACGGATGCGCGCGCTGCGAGCGTGAGGTGGAGCGCTTTCGCACGGTGATCTCGCTGGTGACCCCCGAGAAACGCGACCCCCTCGTGAGTCCTCCCGCGCGGGTCTGGGACCGCGTGCTGGCGGAACTCGACACTGACGGGACGCCGGTACCCGGCCCGAGCGATGTGGGCCCCGATTCACCGGCGAGCTGCGGTCGCTGATCGGTCCGGCGCCTGGACGAGGCCGGGTTCTGTTTCTTGAACCGGTCTCGTGCCGGAGGGGTCCGTTCGGGCGCCCACGGGGTTCTGGAGGTGCCGAGGGCTCCTGTTCTCCGGGCCCCCGAACACGGACCGAAGCGAAGCGGATGTGCGAAAAACACAGTGAGGAGCGGCAGGCCGGCTCGTTCGCCGCTACCCCCTGTGACCTGTTGCGGGCTTGTGTCCAAGTGGTTGGACCGGGGCATCACCCAGGCTCAGGCCGCGAGGTGGGCTGGGCATGGCCAAGAGGTGCCGCCGCGAGTCCGCGCCGGGTGCGTTGACGGCGACGAGGGACGTGACGAGCGTCGTGGAGCGAAGGTTTCGGGGGTTTCTGGCCCTCGTGGCCTGTACCGGTGGACACCTCGGGGCACGGAAAGCGCTGTATGACCGGACCCGCGTGCCGGGTCGGTTGGGGTTTGACCCGGTGGGCCGCGGTGCGCTGCACCCCGCACCGCGTATTCGCCGCAGTCATCCGTAAGGGGCCGGATCGGGCCGCTGTCAGCCGGACGTCGGGCAGCACGAAAGAAACCGCCGGGCCCGTGTGGTGTGCGGGTCCGGCGGTTTCTCCACTGTCTCAAGGTGGCGCACTCGGGAGGACTCGAACCCCCAACCTTCTGATCCGTAGTCAGATGCTCTATCCATTGAGCTACGAGTGCAGGCTTTTCAGTTGTGTGTCGCCCGGTCTCCCTGGCGACGTCTTTGACTCTATCACGGTGTCAGAGGGCCTCGAACCGTTTTGTGAGTGTGCGACCGGTCATGCCGGTCCCCGTCCGCCGGGCGGTCCGCCGCCCTGCGGACGGGCCGGAGCGTCAGCAGGTTCCGCCGAGGACCACCCCGTCGACGCGGGAGACGCCCGCGTCGCGCTGCGCGCCCACGCGCCGGTCGACCTCCTCGGGTGCCACGGATTCGCCCTGCTGGTGGTACACCCAGTCCACGTCCTGCACGTAGGTGCTCGGGCCGCCGGTGTGGCCGCTCATGTCGACGAACCACTGGTTGAAGTTGATCGACATCGGCGACGAGGGGTAGTACTTCCCGCTGTGCTCGGCCACCAGGTGCGTGTCCACGTAGTAGCGGACCACGCCGTCCGTCACCTGGACCACCAGGTCTCGCCATCCGCCGAAGGAGCGGTTCACCACGTCGCTGGTGTTGTCCGCGACCCAGGGGTCGCGCTGGTAGGTGTGGTACGAGGTCAGGTACATGGCCTCCGCCGGGGCGCCCCAGCCCGAGTTGGGCAGGTACTCGAAGTCGAGCTCGCTGTAGGCGGGATCGTTGTCGTATGCCAGGGGCGTGATCGTGTAGAAGGTCTGGAGCACGGTGTCGCCGTCCCGGCCGGAGACCGGGGCGTCGGCGAACTCGACCTCGGCGGCGTAGGTGCCCTCGTGGAACTTCTCCTCGCCGAAGGTCAGCTCGGCCTGGCTGGTGCCCGCCGGTGTGCCGTCCGTGGTCGAGGTCAGGCGCAGCAGGGAGTCGCCGCCCTCCTCGGCGAAGGAGATGTTGTCGGCGTCCCAGGACGCGCCGGGCACGCCGGGGCCGCCGGGCCAACTGCGGACGTTCCAGCCCTGGCCGCGCAGGGCCGGGTCCTCGGGGCCGGTGTAGTCGAAGTCGTCGAAGAACAGGCCGCACGACGCGGAGGTCCGGTCGGCGACGGTCTCGACCCCGACGGGGGAGCCCGTCGCGCAGGCGGTCAAGGGGAGTGCGACGGCACAGGCCAGGGCGATGCGGCCGGGACGGACGCGGGTGGGCACGGGGGCACCTCGGTTT
>NZ_LEKI01000121.1:0-18236 GCF_001029525.1 Nocardiopsis sp. RV163
GCGCCGCGCCCGGGGGGACCCGCCCCGGAGGAGGCGGACCACCGGGCGGGGGTCGGCCGCCGGGCGGAACCGCGCCGTGGTGTCCTGGGGGCGCTTCACCCGGCCGGGGACCGTGCGGAGCGGGTCCGGGCTGCGGCTGCCGCGCCTGCCACGGATCGTGCTGTCGGGGATCTGGATGGGTCACGTTCGCACCTTAGAACATGGAGGGCGGACGCACACCCCGCGGCCGACGCGCGGCGTCGGCCCCGCGCGCACCGCCCCCGCACGGCGAAGGGGGCACCCCCGAAGGGGTGCCCCCGATGTCACGGGCGGCCGGGTGGTGCTACTCCCGCTTGCCCGCGGCCGACTCCTCGACCTCGGGCGTGTCCGGCACCGCGGCCGGCTTGGGCACGCCCTTGAAGGTGAACTTGGCGTCCGTGCCCTCGCCCTCGGCGTCGATCACCACGATCTGACCCGCCTTGAGGTCGCCGAACAGGATCTTCTCGGACAGCTGGTCCTCGATCTCCCGCTGGATCGTCCGGCGCAGCGGACGGGCGCCCAGGACGGGGTCGAACCCGCGCTCGGACAGGATCTGCTTGGCCTTGGGCCGCAGCTCGATCCCCATGTCCCGCTCCTTGAGACGGCTGTCCAGGCTCGTGATCATCAGATCCACGATCTGGAAGATCTCCTTCTCCGTCAACTGGTGGAAGACGATGATGTCGTCCACACGGTTGAGGAACTCGGGCCTGAAGTTGGTCTTGAGCTCCTCGCTGACCTTGGCCTTCATCCGCTCGTAGTTGGTCTGGGCGTCGTCCTCCTTGGCGAAGCCCATGGCCTGGCCCTTGGAGATGTCCCGGGTGCCCAGGTTGGTCGTCATGATGATGACCGTGTTCTTGAAGTCGACGTTGCGACCCTGGGCGTCGGTGAGACGTCCCTCCTCCAGCACCTGGAGCAGCGAGTTGAAGATGTCGTTGTGGGCCTTCTCGATCTCGTCGAAGAGCACCACGGAGAACGGCTTGCGGCGCACCTTCTCGGTGAGCTGGCCGCCCTCCTCGTAGCCGACGTACCCGGGCGGGGAGCCGAACAGCCGCGAGACGGTGTGCTTCTCCATGAACTCGGACATGTCGAGCTGGATCAGCGCGTCCTCGTCCCCGAACAGGAACTCGGCCAGCGTCTTGGACAGCTCGGTCTTACCCACACCGGACGGACCGGCGAAGATGAACGAACCACCCGGGCGCTTGGGGTCCTTGAGCCCGGCGCGGGTACGGCGGATCGCCTGGGAGAGCGCCTTGATGGCGTCCTCCTGGCCGATGACGCGCCGGTGCAGCTCGTCCTCCATGCGCAGCAGCCGGGAGGACTCCTCCTCGGTGAGCTTGAAGACCGGGATGCCGGTGGAGGCGGCCAGGACCTCGGCGATGAGCTCCTCGTCCACCTCGGCCACGACGTCCATGTCGCCGGCCTTCCACTCCTTCTCCCGCTGCGCCTTCTTGCCCAGGAGCTGCTTCTCGTCGTCGCGCAGCGACGCCGCCTTCTCGAAGTCCTGCGCGTCGATCGCGGACTCCTTGTCGCGGCGCACCCCGGCGATCTTCTCGTCGAACTCGCGCAGGTCCGGCGGAGCGGTCATCCGGCGGATGCGCATCCGCGAGCCCGCCTCGTCGATGAGGTCGATCGCCTTGTCCGGCAGGAACCGGTCGCTGATGTAGCGGTCGGCGAGCTGCGCGGCGGCCACCAGCGCGCTGTCGGTGATGGAGACCCGGTGGTGGGCCTCGTAGCGGTCGCGCAGGCCCTTGAGGATCTCGATGGCGTGCGTGATGGTCGGCTCGTCCACCTGGATGGGCTGGAAGCGGCGCTCCAGCGCCGCGTCCTTCTCCAGGTACTTGCGGTACTCGTCCAGCGTGGTCGCGCCGATGGTCTGGAGCTCACCCCGGGCCAGCATGGGCTTGAGGATGGAGGCGGCGTCTATGGCACCCTCCGCCGCGCCCGCGCCGACCAGCGTGTGCAGCTCGTCGATGAACAGGATGATGTCGCCGCGGGTGCGGATCTCCTTGAGCACCTTCTTGAGGCGCTCCTCGAAGTCACCGCGGTAGCGGCTGCCCGCGACCAGCGCGCCCAGGTCCAGCGTGTACAGCTGCTTGTCCTTGAGCGTCTCCGGGATCTCGCCCTTGACGATCTTCTGGGCCAGGCCCTCGACCACGGCCGTCTTGCCGACGCCGGGCTCACCGATCAGGACCGGGTTGTTCTTGGTCCTGCGGGACAGGACCTGCATGACCCGCTCGATCTCCTTGTCCCTGCCGATGACCGGGTCGAGCTTGCTCTCCCGGGCGGCCTGGGTCAGGTTGCGGCCGAACTGGTCCAGCACCAGCGAGGTGGAGGGGGTGGACTCCGACGAGGCGCCGGTGGCCTGCGGCTCCTTGCCCTGGTAGCCGTGGAGCAGCTGGATGACCTGCTGGCGCACGCGGTTGAGGTCCGCGCCCAGCTTGACCAGGACCTGGGCGGCGACGCCCTCGCCCTCGCGGATCAGGCCCAGCAGGATGTGCTCGGTACCGATGTAGTTGTGGCCCAGCTGAAGCGCCTCGCGCAGCGACAGCTCCAGGACCTTCTTGGCCCTCGGGGTGAACGGGATGTGCCCCGACGGGGCCTGCTGCCCCTGGCCGATGATCTCCTCAACCTGCTGCCGAACCGCTTCGAGGCTGATGCCAAGGCTCTCCAGAGCCTTGGCGGCGACACCCTCACCCTCGTGGATGAGACCGAGCAGGATGTGCTCCGTACCGATGTAGTTGTGGTTGAGCATCCTGGCCTCTTCCTGGGCCAGAACCACCACTCGCCGCGCGCGGTCGGTAAACCTCTCGAACATGTCTCGTCGCTCCTCTACAGAGCGGTCAGGCAGGGACGGTTCACTCCGACCCAACTCTTCCGCATATCGGCCCCACAGGGATGAACCGCCCCGGGGAGCGCTTTCGCACCCGTCCGTACGGTCGACCGGCTGCCGACCAGACGTAGGTCTCCGGACGGTCGGCCGCAGCCGTCCGTGCCAGAGACTTTCCCCGACGATAGGGCGTTCACCCAACATCCAACTACCAATTGCGGCGCCAGATTTCCCTGTACGCCGAAGGCGAACGGCCCGGGCTCTCCCTGCGTCACAGGAGTGCCCGGACCGCGCACGTGTAAGCGTTATCGGCTCTGAGCGAACAAGCCGCGTGTTGTTCTTCCGACCGGACCGTTCGGGCGGGGAAAGCGGGAAATACGCGCCGTCGACCGGGGCGGGGGATGGTGTGGGGCTCGGGTCCCGCGACCGGGGCCGCGGGACCGGAAGCGAGTGCCTCTGCCCGGGACCGGGAGGTCGCGTGCGGCCCCGACCTTTCGTGGGCGGTCGCGCGCGCAGGCGGCGTCGGGGCGCTCCGGCGGACTGCCCCGCCCCGCCTCGCCGTCCGGCCCAGCGTGTGGGTGTGGCGGCGGAGGTCTGGAGCCGCGGGGCCGCGGGGGCGCTGTCATCGGCGCGGGGCCCTGTCAGGCGCCCCGTACCGCCCGAAGGACCCTTCGGGCCCGGCGTATCCCCTGGCATCCCGTGTCACTGGGCCGCGCCGCGGCCCGGGATGGTCGGGTTCGGGTGTCTTCCCCCGGCAGGCACCGACCGTAATTCGATCAAGACCTGACAACATTTCGGCGAACCGGGGGTCGGCGGCAAACCTAGCCCTTGATGGCCTCATATTCAGCGACGATCGCCGCGGGGATACGGCCGCGCTCATTGACGGGCTTGCCCGCGGCCTTCGCCCAGGCGCGAATCTCGGCGCTGCGCTCACGGCTGGGAGCATTCCGGCTGCCGGTGCGGCGGCCCGCGCCGCGGGACGCCTTGGCCGGAGCCTTGCGGGCCGCGTCGACGAACGGAGTAAGGGCCTCGCGGAGCTTGGCCGCATTACCCGCGCTGAGGTCGATTTCGTACACGGAGCCGTCCAGACCGAACGTCACCGTCTCCTCGGCCTCGCCGCCGTCGAGGTCGTCGACCAGGAAAACCTGGACCTTCTGTGCCATGGAATCAAACCTTTCAGAAGAGCGGTGTCTCCACACCTGAATGTAAAGCTATCTCGCGAGAACGCGAAAGACAATTCCCGGCGTGCCTGAAATCACCCGGACACCGTGTCGGGTTTCGGGGGTCACCGGCGGGCGCGCGGGATCGGCGAGATGGCCCGCGCACGCGCGTGGCCGGTTCGCCGCTCCCCGAGGAGCGCGTGATCGGTCGAGTACCGTATCAACGACCGTCGGATTCGGTGCGTCCCCCGCCCCGGACAATCGGCGTCTCGTTCGCGGCTCCGGGCTCGGCGGCCTCGGAACCGCCCCCGCCCTCACCCGCGCCCTCGGCGGCCCTGTCCTTGCTGACCAGGCTTCCGTCCATCCGGCGGGGCGCCATCTCCTTACGCAGAAGCTGGATGACGAAGGTGCAGAAGACGGCACCGACAACCACCGGTGGGATGAGCGCCGACAATACGTCGATCAGCCCGGGGGGAAGCACCGACGACAAAAAGTTCCCCATCGAAGCCGTCCACCCTTCCTGGTTGTTACTTATTGCAGCAAATACCCGACTCCGTGTCGGGCCGCTCCTGGGGGATGGCTCGCCAGACACCCGGGCAAACGCATACCGGACATCATAGACATCGTTTGCCCCCGGCTTGACACTGGACGTACCCGGGACACCTCTGGCAAACCCGAAGGGGGCCAATGTCCGGCCGTGCGTTCGGCGCCCCGGCGTGTCCGCGGGGGAACACCGTGTCCACCGGCGTCAAATCCCGACCCTTCGCCACCGCTTCGCGGAACTTCCTTCAACGTGTGGGCGGGACTCGACCCCTGGGGTACACATTACCCGCCCCCTTCCCCGACCCGGCCATCCGGTTGTGCATAAGCTGCTCGGACGCGGGCGGACGCGGTGTTGGCCCGACTGCGGCCCGTATGGGGAACTTGGTCCCGAGTGAGCGCGAAAACCTTTAGGTCCGGGTGGTTCGCGTTGGCGCGTCGAGGTGCACAAGCATGCGGGTGTTCCCGAGGGTGTTGGGCTTAACCCGCTCCAAGTCGAGGAATTCGGCGACGCCCTCGTCATAGGAACGCAGGAGTTCCTCGTACACGCGGGGGGAGACGGGTGTGCCCTGGATCCGGGCAAAGCCGTGTTTGGCGAAGAAACCGGTCTCGAATGTCAGGCAGAACACACGGCGCACGCCCAACTCCCGCGCGGTGTCCAACAGCGCGGACACGATCCGGTGTCCGACGCCGAACCCGCGCAGGGAGGGGTCCACCGCGACGGTGCGCACCTCCGCCAGGTCCTCCCAGAGCACGTGCAGCGCGCCGCAGCCCACCACGCGGTACTCGGTCCCGGCCTCGGGGGGGTCGGTGCGCTCCGCTCCGGGGGCGCGGGCAGGGGGCGCGGTGCGCGGGGAGGCCGGACCGGAGCCGTCGGGGACCACCTCCGCCTCGGCGACCCAGAACTCCTGGACGTCCTCGTAGAGGTTGACGGTGCTCTTGGAGAGCACGCGCCGGTCGACGGTGTAGGTGTCGACGAGGCGCCGGACGGCGGCGACGTCGCGCGTCCTGGCGCGGCGCACGTGAACATGGCGAACGGGCATAGCCGGACCAGACTACGCCCGGGCCCCGCGCCCGGCGGACGCGCGCGGTCCGAAAACGCGTCGGCACCCACCGGTGCGCCGGTGGGTGCCGTGGTGGGTGCCGTGACGGCTCAGATGAGCTGGCGCCGCGCGGCCCAGACGACCGCCTCGATGGGCGTGTTCACGCCGAGCACGTCGCAGATGTTGCGGATACGGCGGCGCAGGGTGCGCGCGCTGAGTTCGAGGTGCCGGGCCGCCACCTCCGTGGTGACACCGGTGGCGATCTCAGCGAGCAGTTCGAGTTCCTCGTGGTTCAGTTCCACCGGCGCGTAGGGGCTGCTCACAGCCGTCTCGTGCGGGTGGGCCTGCAGGGGGACCACGTTCTCCCTGTGCTCCCTGTGCTCCCTGGTCTGAAGGGCGCCCTGGTCGTCAGCGGTACGTCGTACGAGTGTGGCCTGTTCCACTCCGTCCTCCCTCATCATGTGAGTGCGGAACATCGACTCGTCGCCTGGCGGACGCGAGCGCGCCGGACTCGGGTCTTCCCCTGGTCCGACGCGACGGATGACTCCCGGGCGCACCGCTGTCCCCACGTGTCCCTCTGGCACAGGGACTGGGGGCGGGCGCACGGACGTCGCAGGGGCCGGTTCGCTGGAGGCTGGGACGGACAGACTCCACCGAGGGCGCGCATGCGCGCGGGGAACGCCGACCGCGTCCGGCGGTCCCTCTCCCCGCTCACCGTCGTTCTCGATCCACTTCGGCAAACTCCACGGGTCTCGACCCGCTCACAGCACGCTAGGCCGCAGAGATGATACCGTCAAGGCCCCATAAATCACCATGTGTAGTTATGGCGGCCCCTTCCGTGACAAAGTAATGGAAGGGAAAATACGCTGACTACATTGACCTGCGTAAACAACGTTCAGCGGAGAGTGGCGGAGTTCGCCGCGCCCCGGTCGGCAAAACTTCGGAACTGTCCGACCGGCTACGCGGCCGTGGCCCCGGGTTCGCGCGGCCTGTCCGGCCGGGATGACGGAACCCTTGGTACTGGCGCTGTCCCGGCGCAGGGAGCGGGGCCGCCGCACCGTGTGCGCGACGGCCCCGCTCCACCTTTCGGTCATCCGACCGGCGCCGTTATATCCCCGGTAAATTCGGGCCCACGGCGCTCCGGCTCAATCCCCGGAAGGCTTCACGAGCGGGAAAAGGACAGTTTCCCGGATGTTCTTTCCGGTGAAGGCCATGAGCAGGCGGTCGATACCGACCCCCACACCGCCGGTCGGCGGCATTCCGTACTCCAGGGCCCGCAGGAAGTCCTCGTCCAACTGCATCGCCTCGGGGTCGCCCTCGGCGGCCATCAGCGACTGCCGGGTGAGGCGCTCGCGCTGCTCGACCGGGTCGACCAGCTCCGAGTAACCCGTGCCCATCTCCATGCCGAACCCGATGAGGTCCCACTTCTCGGTGAGCAGCGGGTCCTCGCGGTGCTGCCGTGTGAGCGGGCTGGTCTCCACCGGGAAGTCGCGCACGAAGGTGGGCTGGACGAGCGTGTGCTCCACCAGCTCCTCGAAGACGTGCTCCACGAGCTTGCCCTGTCCCCAGGAGGGGTCGTACTCCACTCCCCGGGAGTCGGCCAGGCGGCGGACCTCGTCGATCGGCGTGCGCGGGTCGACCTCGGCCCCCAGCGCCTCGGACACCGCCCCGTACAAGGTGACCTGCGGCCACTCCCCGCCCAGGTCGTAGGTGCGCCCGTCCCGCTCGACCACCGTCGAGCCGAACACTGCGCGCGCCGCCTCCTGGATGAGTTCGCGGGTCAGGTCGGCCATGACGTTGTAGTCGGCGTAGGCCTGGTAGAACTCCAGCATCGTGAACTCGGGGTTGTGCGTGGAGTCCGCGCCCTCGTTGCGGAAGTTGCGGTTGACCTCGAAGACCTTCTCCAGACCGCCCACGACCAGCCGCTTGAGGGACAGCTCGGGGGCGATCCGCAGGTACAGGTCCATGTCGTAGGCGTTGATGTGGGTGGTGAAGGGGCGCGCCGTGGCGCCGCCGTGCACCCGCATCAGCATGGGCGTCTCGACCTCGACGAAGTCGCGGGAGGCGAGCCCCTCGCGGATCGCGCGGATGGCGGCCGAGCGGCGGCGCACCATCTGCTGGGACTCGGGGTTGACGATGAGGTCGACGTAGCGCTGGCGGACCCGGGCCTCGGGGTCGGTCAGGCCCTTGTGCTTCTCCGGGAGCGGGCGCAGGCACTTGGCGGTCAGCGTCCAGCCGGTCACCAGGATCGACAGCTCTCCGCGGCGGGAGGTGATGACCTCACCCTCGACGCCCACGTGGTCGCCGAGGTCGACGTCGGCCTTCCAGGCGTCCAGGCGCTCCCGGCCCACCTGGTCCAGGGACAGCATGATCTGGATGTCGCCGGTCTCGTCGCGCAGGGTGGCGAAGCACAGCTTGCCGCCGGTGCGGTAGAGCATGACGCGCCCGGCGACGGAGACCTCCACGCCCGTGCGGGTGTCCGGCTCCAGCCCCTGGTGTTTGTCGCGCACGTCCCCGATCGACGTGGACCGCGGGAAGGTCACGGGGAAGGGGTCGGTGCCCTCCTCACGCAGCCGGTCCAGCTTCTGGCGCCGGACCCGCATCTGTTCGGGCAGGTCGTCGTAGGTGTCGTCGTGCGCGTCATTCACGCGCACGATCCTACCGGCGGCCGCGGTCCGGCCCGACCGGTCGGCGTCCGCGGGCGCGGGGCGCGCTGCGGCGGTCGCGGCCCCCGGGGGGCAGGGGCGCGGTGGGTCGACGGTGACGCCTGTCACTAGTATTGCGCTGCCCTGACCCGCACCTTCACAGCCGAGAGCAGTACCTACCGAGATACGGATTCCACTGGTGAGTGTTGAGGGAAGCACGAGAGCCGTCGTCACGGCGCTGTGCGCGAACCTGGGAATCGCCGCGACGAAGTTCGTGGCCTACCTCCTGACCGGATCGTCGTCGATGATGGCCGAGTCCATCCACTCGGTCGCGGACTCCAGCAACCAGGCGCTGCTGCTCATCGGCGGCAAGCGGTCTCGCCGGGGCGCCACGGAGGAGCACCCCTTCGGCTACGGCCGCGAGCGCTACGTGTACGCGTTCATGGTGGCGATCGTGCTGTTCAGCCTGGGCGGCCTGTTCGCGCTCTACGAGGCCTGGCACAAGATCTCCCACCCCGAGCCGATCACGTCCTGGCAGTGGGTCCCGGTGGCCGTGCTGCTGGTGGCGATCGTGCTGGAGTCGTTCGCCATGCGCACGGCGGTCAAGGAGTCCAACGCGGTCCGAGGCAAGGCGAGCTGGGTGCAGTTCATCCGCCGCTCCAAGTCCCCCGAACTGCCGGTGATCCTGCTGGAGGACGCGGGCGCGCTGCTGGGCCTGGTGTTCGCACTGGCCGGCGTCGGGCTGACTCTGATCACCGGCGACGGCCTGTGGGACGGCCTGGGCACCGCCGCCATCGGCGTCCTCCTGGTGGTCATCGCGGTCGTGCTGGCCGTCGAGGTCAAGAGCCTGCTGATCGGCGAGGCCGCCACGAGCGAGAACGTGCGGGCCATCCGCCGGGCCGTCGAGTCGGTCGAGGACATCGACCGCCTGATCCACATGCGCACGCAGCACGTGGGGCCCGAGGAGCTGCTGGTGGCCGCCAAGGTGGCCGTGGACGCGCGCGACGACGCGGGCCGGATCACGCGGGCGATCAACGAGGCCGAGGAGCGCATCCGGGCCGCGGTGCCCATCGCCACGCTGGTCTACATCGAGCCGGACCTGTTCCGGGGCGGGGCCTCGCCGGAGGCGTCCTCCGGAACCGTCTCCCCGGGCTGAGCCGGGGCGGTGGTGCGGCGGCCGGGGCCGGTCGCCGCACCACCGCGGCCGCTTGCGAGACCCGCGCCTTCGTCGGGGACCCGTCGAGCGCGGCGTCCACCCGGCCACCACGGAACCCGTCGCCGCCGAGGTCCTGAGCGGGGCGAGGGGTTCCACCGAGGCCCGACGGCTGGGACGCCTCACCGACGGGCTGATCCAGCGGTCCCCGGGCAACGGGCTCGACTTCCGCCGTTGGGCGGTCATCTACAGTGAGGCACCCGTTCCAGGGGCAGGACGATCCGCGAGCTCCACGGCTGCCCCGTCGCGGCCGTCGCCCCGCGCACCGACGCGGTCCTCGTGCACCGCGGCTCCGACCGCCTAGCCGAGGTGTCACCCCGGCTGCGCGCGCAGCGCCACGGCCAGGACTGGACCCGCCGGGGCGCAAGGCCTCCTACCGCTCCCCGCCCCGGGCCCGGGTCAGCCGACGTTGCGCTCGTAGACCAGGCGCAGGCCGATGAGGGTCAGCCACGGCTCGTGCAGGTCGACCGTCTCGCACTCGGCCACCACGGTGGAGGCGAGCCCCCCGGTGGCCACCACGGTCACGTCGTCGGGCGCGTCGGTGAGCTCGGCGACCATGCGGTCCACGATCCCGTCCACCTGGCCCGCGAACCCGAACACGATCCCCGAGCGCAGCGCCTCGGTGGTGTTCTTGGCGATGGCCGCGCGCGGCTTGACGATCTCCACCATGTGCAGTTGGGCGCCGCGCCGGGAGAGGGCGTCCACGGAGATGTCGATGCCCGGGGCGATGGCCCCGCCCACGTACTCCCCGCGCGCGCTGACCGCGTCGAAGGTGGTCGCGGTCCCGAAGTCCACCACCACGGCTGGGCCGCCGTAGAGGTGGTTGGCGGCCAGCGCGTTGATGATCCGGTCGCTGCCCACCTCCTTGGGGTTGTCCATCCGGATCGGCACCCCGGTCTTGACGCCGGGTTCGACGATCACGGCCGGGACGTCCCCGAAGTGGCGGCGGAACATGTCCCGCATCTCGTGCTGCACCGACGGGACCGAGCAGCACAGGGCGATGCCGTCGATGTCCTCGGGGCGGCCCAGGCTGCTGCCGTCGACGAGCCCGCGCAGGACCACGGCCCACTCGTCGGCCGTGCGCCTGGTGTCGGTTCCCACCCTCCAGTGTTCGAGAAGGTCGTCGGATTCGAAGAGACCGAAGACCGTCTCGGAGTTGCCGACGTCGATCGCGAGCAGCATGCTGGGGGCCTCATCCGTGGTCGAAGTGGTGTGTTCTCAAGGAATCTTCCACCAACCGGGCCGCTCACAACAGGTCAAGCGCGATATCCAGCGCCGGACTGGAGTGGGTGAGCGCCCCGACCGCCAGATAGTCCACCCCGGTGCGGGCCACGTCGCCCGCCGCGTCCAGGGTCAGGCCCCCGGAGGACTCCAGCCGCGCACGGCCCGCGACCAGCGCGACCGCCTCACGGAGCCGCTCGACGGTGAAGTTGTCGAGCAGGATCTCCTCGGCGCCCGCCGCGATGGCGTCCTCGATCTGGTCGGTCCGGTCCACCTCCACCTCCAGGGGGAGGTCGGGGAAGCGCGCGCGGATGGCGCGGACCGCCTCGCCGACGCCGCCCGCGGCGACGACGTGGTTGTCCTTGACCAGTCCGGCGTCGCTGAGGCCGTAGCGGTGGTTGACCCCGCCGCCGCAGCGCACGGCGTACTTCTCCAGCGCGCGCAGCCCCGGCCGGGTCTTGCGGCTGTCCCGGATCCGGGCGCCGGTTCCGGCCACGGCGTCCACCCAGGCGCGGGTGGCGGTGGCGATTCCGGACATGTGGGTGAGGAAGTTGAGCGCGGTCCGCTCCGCGGTGAGCAGGTCGCGGGTGCGCGCGGTGACCGTCATCAGGACGTCGCCGCGCTTGACCGCGTCGCCGTCGGCCACGGTCCGGTGCGCCTCCAGGGCCCCGTCGGCGACCAGCCAGAAGACGAGTTCGGCGAGCGGGAGGCCGCTGACGGTGCCGTCGGCGCGGGCCACCACGTGCGCGGTGCGCACCTGGTCGCCGGGGATGGTCGCGACGGTGGTGACGTCGATGCCCGGACCCGCGGTGAGGTCCTCGGACAGGGCGCGGCGGACCAGGTCCACGTGGGACTGCGAGGGGGCGGTGTAGGGGAGGACGAACTCGGCGCGCGCGTCCGGGTGGGCGCCCGGGCCGTGCTCGCCCCGGGGCTCCGCTCCGCTCCGCCCCGTGTTCGGGCGTCCCGAGAGGTGGGAACCCGCCAGAGGGAGGCCGATGGAGTCCAGCTCCGCGGTGAGCGCGGGCGGCAGGGAGGGCGTCCAGTCCTCATCCGTGGTCACGATGGTGTTCCCTTCCAGTCGGACGACGACGGGGCGGATCCGGAGCCCGGGTACGGGCTCGGGGTGGTCGGCCCGCTGGTGCGCGCCCCTGCTCTCGGTCCTGTGCAGCGCGGCGGCTGCCACGAGCCGGGCCGCGGTGAGCAGGTTGGCGGTCTCCCAGGCGGCCACGTCGGGGGTGGCCGGGGAACCGGGACGGGAGAGGGCGTCGAGTTCGGCGGTCAGCTCGGCGAGCCCCTCTCCGGTGCGCAGCACCCCGGCGTGGCGTGACATGAGGGTGCGCACGCGGGCCGCGGCGGCGGGGTCGGGGAGCGTGGTGACGGTGCCGACGGCCTCCGCCCGAACGGGCCGGGGGGCGGGGTCGCCCGCCAGGCGGGCGGCTATCCGGTCGGCGTAGACCAGGCCCTCAAGCAGGGAGTTGGAGGCGAGCCGGTTGGCGCCGTGCACCCCCGTGCGGGCGACCTCCCCCACGGCCCACAGACCGGGGACCGAGGTGCGGCCGTCGATGTCGACTTCGACGCCGCCGGAGGCGTAGTGGGCGGCGGGGGCGACGGGGACCGGCCGGGTGAGCGGGTCGATGCCGTGCTCGCGGCAGGAGGCGAGGATGGTCGGGAAGCGCCGCTCCCAGGTGGCCGGGCCGAAGTGGCGGGTCTCCAGGTAGACGTGGTCGACGCCCTGCTCGGCCATCGTGCGGGCGATGGTGCGCGCCACCACGTCGCGGGGGGCGAGGTCGGCCAGCTCGTGGACGCCCTCCATGATGTGCACGCCCTCGGCGTCCACCAGGTAGGCGCCCTCCCCGCGCAGGGCCTCGGAGACCAGGGGCTGGCGCCCGCGCGCCTCCGGGCCGAGCCAGAGCACCGTGGGGTGGAACTGGATGAACTCCAGGTCGCGCAGGCGCGCCCCGGCTCGGGCGGCCAGGGCGAGGCCGTCCCCGGTGGACACGGGCGGGTTGGTGGTGGCGGCGAAGACCTGTCCCATGCCGCCGGTGGCCAGCACCACGGCGGGGGCCAGGACCGCGCCGACGCCGTCGCGGGCGCCCTCGCCCATGACGTGCAGGGTGGCTCCGCACACCGCTCCCGTGTCGGGGTCGCGCAGGGCGTCCAGGGCCACGGCGTGCTCGACGGCCTCGATGCGCTCCTCGGCCAGGACGGCGGCCACGAGGGCGCGCTGGATCTCGGCGCCGGTGGCGTCGCCGCCCGCGTGCGCGACGCGGTCGGCGCGGTGGCCTCCCTCGCGGGTGAGGGCCAGGGCCCCGTCCTCGGCGAGGTCGAACTCGGCGCCCAGCCCGATGAGCCAGCGCAGGGCGTCGGGGCCCTCGGCGGCCAGGACGTTGACGGCGTGGGGGTCGGACAGGCCCGCCCCCGCCAGGTGGGTGTCGACCATGTGGGCGACGGGCCCGTCCTCGGGCGCCATGGCGGCGGCGATCCCGCCCTGGGCGTAGGCGGTGGAGCCGGTGGACAGGCGGTCCTTGGTGACGAGTACGACCCGGCCGCGTTCGGTGCGCTGGACGTAGCGCAGCGCGGTGCTCAGACCGGCGATGCCCGAGCCGACGACCGCGACGTCGGCCTCGATCGTCCACCCCGGCTCGGGGGCGTCGAGCCGTGTCTGGAGGGGTGTGCTCATCCGTGTTCTCTCTTCCGGGGTGCCGCCGGTACGCGGCGCTGGTGTGCGAAGGGATCCGGCCCACCCCTGGGACGCGGGGCGGGGGCGGCCTAGAGGGTCAGGGGCACGTTGTCGATGAGCCGGGTCGTGCCCACGCGGGCGGCGACGGCCAGGACGGCCCCGCCCGTGTGGTCGGCGGGGACGTCGGCGAAGGTGGCCGGATCGACCAACGCGAGGTAGTCGAGTTCGACGGGCGGCTCGGCCCCGGCCGCGTCGTCCAGGACGTTCCGGGCCGCGGCGCGGACGGCGTCGGGGCCCCCGGAGGCGGCGGCGCGGCCCGCCTCCAGAGCGCGCGACAGGGACAGGGCGCTGGCGCGCTCGGCCGCGGACAGGTAGACGTTGCGGCTGGAGGTGGCCAGGCCGTCGGGGTCGCGCAGGGTGGGCGCGCCGACGATCTCCACGGGCATGTCGAGGTCCGCGGCCATGCGGCGGACCACGGCGAGCTGCTGGGCGTCCTTGCTGCCGAAGACCGCGAGGTCCGGGCCGACCAGGTGCAGGAGCTTGCTGACCACGGTGAGCACGCCGGTGAAGAACCCGGGGCGGGAGGCGCCCTCCAGCCGGTCGCCCATCGCGCCCGCGTGGACGGTGACCGTCTGCTCGGCGGGGTACATGGTGTCGACGCCGGGGGCGAAGACCACGTCGACGCACTCCTCCGCGCACACGGCGGTGTCGGCGTCCAAGGTGCGCGGGTAGCGGTCGAAGTCCTCGCCGGGCCCGAACTGGAGCGGGTTGACGAAGACGCTGACGACCACGGTGTCGGCGCGTTCGCGGGCCAGGCGCATGAGGCTGCGGTGGCCCTCGTGAAGGGCGCCCATGGTGGGGACGAGGGCGACGCGTCCGGCGCCCGTGAGGGCGCGGCGCAGCTCGTCGGGCGTGTGCGCGACGAGGGGGGCGGGGGCGGCGGAGTGCGGTGCGGTCATCGGTGGTTTCCCGTGGTGGTGTTCTGCGTCGCGGCGGCCGTGCGCGCGCCGGACCCGGCGGCGTCTCAGCGGCGGAGGACGTCGAGCAGGCGCGCGGCGTCCTCGGGCTTGAGCATCCCGGCGTTGATGGCGCGGTCGGCGGTCAGCCGGGCGAGTTCGACGTAGCTGGCCACGCTCTCGGGCGCGTTCTCCCGCAACTGCTCGATGTGCCCGGCGACGGTTCCGGAGTCGCCGCGCAGGACGGGGCCGCTCAGGCCGTGGATGCCCAGGCGCAGGGCGTTGTCCAGGGCCGCGCTGAGCATGGGGGCGAGCATGCGGCCGGGTTCGGGGACCCCTGCGGAGGCGAGCAGGGCGGCGCTGTCGGAGACCAGGGTGACCAGGTGGTTGGCGCCTCCGGCGAGGGCCGCGTGGTAGAGGGTGCGCTTGTCCTCGGTGATCCACACGGGTTCGGCGCCCATCTCGACGACGAGGGCCTCGGCGATGGGGCGCAACTGCTCGGGCGCGGTGACGCCGAAGGCGCAGTTGGCGAGGCGGTCGATGTCCTCGTCGCGCCCGGTGAAGGTCATGGCGGGGTGGAGCGCGAGGGGCAGGGCGCCGACGAGGGTGGCGGGGGCCAGGACGCCGTAGCCGTGGGCGCCGCTGGCGTGGACGAGGATCTTGCCGCGCAGGTCGGTACCGGTGGAGGCGAGCCCTTCGACGAGTTCGGGGAGGGCGTCGTCGGGGACGGTGAGCAGGACGAGGTCGGCGGCCTCGGCGACCCGGGCCGGTTCGAGCACCCGCGCGGTGGGCAGGCGGTCGGCGACCCTGGCCCGGGAGGCGTCGGAGACCGCGGAGGCGGCGACGACCTTGTGCCCGGCCCGGCCCAGGGCCTGGCCGAGTACGGAGCCGACCCGTCCGGATCCGATGACGCCGATCCGCAGGCGGGCGGGGCGTCCCTGCGTCGTCTCCATGTGTGCCCCCTCGTGGTCCGAACGCGTGGGGCGCTTCCGGTTCCTGTCGTTCCGGGGCGCCTGAGCACACGATAGTCCTCCCCGGCCGGTGACCTGCCGACCCGCCCCCGGGCACGCGTGTGGGGGCGGACACCGCGTCCGCCCCCACCACCCGGCGCGTGGGCCCCTGCGCGGGACCGGCCGGGTCAGTCCTGGATGATCACCCCGGTGTTGAAGCACGAGCCCAGGGACTGTCCGAAGGCGGCGTTGGAGTTGCCGCAGCCCACGTTGCCGTTCGTCAGGCCGTTGATGTAGGAGAGGTTGCCGCTGAAGTCGGAACCGTAGTTGGAGGTCCAGGTGCCGACGTTCGCGGCCGCCGGTGCCGCGGTGAGGAGGACCCCGGCGGAGGCGAGGATCACGGCGCTGGTGGCGAGCGTCTTCTTGAGCACTACACGTCTCCTTCTGTGTCCGGTCGGGGGGACCGCCGGACGGCTGGTTGTGTGGCGGCTCCCTGGGGAACCGCTCAAGAAATTACCCCCGGAAGTCCTCGTTTTCCTGCTTTGAGCTGGCCTTATAACCAGAGGCGTCCTTATGTTCACACTGGGTGCGCGGACCTCTCGGGTGTGTCCGGGACAAAGGCCCAGACATCGCCGGGAGGCGTGTGCGCGAAGCGTCACCGGTCGGACGGTTTCCAGTCGGACGACAATTGCGGTTGCGGCCGTGCGGAAGGGGGCGCGGGTCGCGGACGGGGTTCGCGGGGCGGGTCCCGGGCACGGCGAAGGCGCCACCCCGTCGTCACGGGATGGCGCCTCGTTCGGGAGCCCGTCGCCCGGCGGGGCCGGGACGGGCGGTCCCGGGCTGCTACCAGTTCTTCACGGTGGCGCCGGAGTCGACGCAGTTGGCGCCGGCCACGCCGAGGACCGCGATGGCGTTGCCGCAGACGTTGATCGGCACGTCCAGGTCGGCCACGAGCTGGTTGCCCCCCAGGATGCTTCCGTTGCCGGAGGTCGAGACGTTGCTGTTGGCCATGGCCGGAGCGCCGGTGAACAGGACGCCCGCGGCGGCGGCGACGATGGCACTGGCGGCGAAAGCCTTCTTCAGCATGTGGTTTCTCCCGTCGGACCGGTTGGCGGGGGGCGCCAACCGGTCAATACCATTGACTATGTGTATGACACTGAACACTCCCCGTGTTCGGTCACCATTTAGCCATACTCCCTCGCCCCGCGTGGCCACAACACGAAAGCATTTCACGACCGCGAGCTGGAATTATCACCATCCGTGCGCATCCATGTCCGACATGTGAACCATAAAAGGGAGCCCGAGAGCCCCTTAATGTGATGCACGACACATCAGCGTTCGGGGGTGTCCCGGGTCCCGCCCGTACCTTCCTCGGCGGAGGTGACGTCTTTCCCGGTCTCCGCGGCCCCCGACCCCGGATCCTCGGGTTCGGGACCTTCGGCCCCCGGAGCCAGGAAGCGCGGACGGCCGACCGGCGGCGGCGCGGCCGGGGCCTCGACGCGCGTCGGGCCCTCCGGATCCCCGGCGTGCTCCTGCGCCCCGGCGGGCGCGGGCCGCCCGGGTCCGGCCTCCTCGAAGGAGGGCCGCACGGCGGCCCCGGACCGGCGGGTGAGGGTGGCGCGGGTCGCCCAGCGCTCCGTGCCCGCCGCGGGCACCCGGGCCCGGCGCCCGTGCTCGGCCAGCGCGTCCAGGAAACGGCGCGCCTCCCGGGCCCCGCGCCCGTGGGCCCTGGCGCGGACCGGCCCGGGGGGCGTGTCCACGTCCACCGCGACACGCCCCGTCAGGCGGGCCAGCGGCCCGGCCACCAGGCGCGCCGTCTGGACGCGCTCCACCGGGACGATCTCCGTCACCAGGCAGAACAGGCCGCGTGTGCTGACGAAGAGGTGCTCGTCCACGCCCATCAGGTTCGGCACCGGCCTGTCGTTGGGCACGAGCGGCACGTGGGCCGCCTCGCTCTCCGGGAACAGCTCGTTGACCAGGGCGAAGGCCGTGCGGCGCGGCGCCACGGGAAGCAGGGTGGACGAGTCGGCCTGGCGCGCGCCCGCGTAACCGGCGACGTTGGCCTCGACCCGGGCCACGCCCAGAGCCCGCCATAGCAGGGGCTCGACCACGCGCACGGCCTGCACGCGCCCCGGCGGGACGGTCTGCATGCGCCGCTGGAACATGCCGTAGCGCAGGCGCAGGCCGTCGGAGGACAGGGAGGCGTAGTAGTCGGTGTAGCGGGCCAGAGGCCCCCAGAAGTAACGCAGCAGCCCCAGGGTGAGCGGGAGGATCGCGCCCACCACGCCCGGTTCCGCGAAGACCGCGCCCGCGGTGGCGAGCATGAGCAGCGCGATGAAGGACAGCAGGACCGGCACGCGGAAGGTCAGCGCA
Source organism: Nocardiopsis sp. RV163 (assembly GCF_001029525.1). Taxonomy (NCBI): domain Bacteria; kingdom Bacillati; phylum Actinomycetota; class Actinomycetes; order Streptosporangiales; family Nocardiopsidaceae; genus Nocardiopsis; species Nocardiopsis sp. RV163. The sequence continues at coordinate 17,627 of NZ_LEKI01000121.1, forward strand.
CCGAGCAGCAGCAGGAAGGGCAGCCGGTAGAACGGCCACTCCGGCGCCTCGGGTGAGCGCCCGGGGAGTCCGGCGGCGTGCGCGAGGACGGCCACGCGCAGGCGCTCGGCCAGGGAGCGGGGCAGGCAGCGCAGCCGGATGTCGCTCCCGTCGCCGCCCGCCAGCTCGACGCGCAGGTCGGCCATGCCGAACACCTGGAGGAACAGGGGCCGGACCACGTCCACCGCCTGGAGGCGGCTGAGCGGCACCTCGCGCGAGCTGCGCCTGACCAGGCCGCTGTGGACGACCAAGTGGTCCTCGCGCAGTCCGAAGGTGGCGTACCACCACGCGGGCAGGGCGTAGGCGAGCGTGCCGAAGACGACGGCCACCGCCATCATCGCGACCCAGACGAGGCCGAAGGTGTTGAGGATGGGGCCGACCAGAGCCACGAACACCAGGGTCACCGCGACGACCTGGAGCGGGACGCTCATCCAGTGCGCGCGGAACACACCCGTGGTGACGTCGTCCTCCGGGCGCGGGGGCCGGACCGGCTGGGGCCGCCACCCGGGCGGGGGCGGCGCGGCGGGCGGCTGCGGCGGCCCGAACGGCGGTCCCGGCGGTCCCTGGTACC